>DATCBF010000239.1:0-3169 GCA_036512025.1 Solirubrobacterales bacterium | reverse complement strand
TCGGGGTTGATGTGTGTGCTCATCGCGGCGCGCTTGAAGGTGGTCGGACGATCGCGGTTCTCGGCTGCGGCCCCGACACTGCCTATCCAGCCGCGCACCGCTCGCTTTGGCGCCGGATCACCGAGCGCGGCCTAGTCCTCTCCGAGCTGGCGCCGGGAGCAAGCCCGTGGCGCTGGACCTTCCCGGCTCGCAACCGGATCATGGCGGCGCTTACCGAGATGACGGTCGTAGTCGAGGCGGCAGAGCGATCAGGCTCGATGATCACCGCTGAGTTCGCCACCAGCCGCGGCCGCGAGGTCGGCGCTGTGCCCGGCCCGGTCAACTCGCGCTCCTCCGCCGGCACCAACAAGCTGCTCGCCGAAGGCGCCTACGTCATCCGCGGGGCGCAGGACGTCTTCGACGTGCTGTGTGGAATGGGCGCTAGTTCAGATCTCCGGGCCGCCGATCCGCCCAGCGGACACTCCTAGCGAGCGGAGCGCTAGAGCCTGCCGGCTGGGCTGGCGAGCCTCCCGATGCTGGCACGGCTTCGCCGTGCATCGGGTCGGCATCGCCCGCCCAGCCAGGGCGGGCCCAGCTTAAGGAGGCTTCATGGCAACCAGAAGAAGGTCACGCTGCGCTCTCAGCGAGGAGGAGCGTGCCAAGAAGCGCGCTGCCGAGCGCGAACTGATGGCAGCCGCGACCCAGGAGCTGCGCTCTAGCGAAGGATGGCAGCGCTGGCTTCGCGTTCGCCGCCACTTCCGCACCTACAGCTTTCACAACCAGCTCCTGATCGCCCACCAGCGGCCAGGCGCGACGCGGGTAGCGGGCTTTCGCCGCTGGCTCACTCTCGGCTATGCCGTCCGCAAGGGCGAGCGCGGACTCTGTATCTGGGCTCCCTGTCCTCCCTCGAAAGAGAAGCTTCGCCAGTGGCGGGAAGCGGGAGCGAAGCCGGATGACCGGCCACCGACATTCTTTCGCCTGGTCAAAGTCTTCGATCGCTCCCAGGTCGAGCCGCTGCCCGAGTTTCCCGGCGGCGCAGTCGACCTCGACCCGCCGATCGAGCCAGTGCAGGGCGACGGCCTGGCGGGGCTGTTGGAGCCGCTGGCTGCCTTCGCCAGTTCAATCGGCTGCCACGTCGTCATCGAGGAGATCGAAGGCGCCGCGAACGGCTACTTCGATCCGCGCAGCGGCAAGATCGCCATTGATGAGATCGGACCCGAGTTCTCGCCCAACGCGCAGGTCCAGACCGAGATCCACGAGCTGGCCCATGCCCTGGTGCGCCGCGACCGGCGCGCGGTGGAGCCGAAGCTGAGCTACGCCGAGGAGGAGGTCGTGGTCGAGTGCGTCGCCTACACGGTCTGTTCCGCGGTCGGCCTCGACACCGCCGGCTTCTCGGTGCCCTACATGACCGCTTGGAGCGATGGCCTTGAGATCGAGTGCTTCGCAGCACTGATCGACCGGCTTGCAAAGCGCCTTGAGGATGCCGCGCTTGCGGCGGACGAAGAGGACGAGCAAGGGATCAAAAGATGACCGCCTGAGCTGGTGTGTTCCGGAGCCGGGAATCGACATTCAGCAGACCGCTTCAGTTCCTTTTGCAACGGGGTGTTCTTCAGTCTCCAGAGAGGCGGTCCGAGTTCCTCCCCGCAGGATGGCACGCGCCGCCCGCGCTTCAACCCCCGCAAGGGGGGCTTCCCTCGCCTATGGCTCGGCTCCGCACGTTCGGTCGCGCGCCCTACCTGGACTCGTCAATCGAACACCTCTCAAAGGAGGCCCGAAGTGAGCACAGGAAAGATCAACATCGTCGTCATCTCCGGCAATCTGACCCGCGACCCCGAGCTGCGAGCCACGCCAGGTGGAGCCTCAGTCGCCAAGCTGCGGGTTGCGGTCAATGGCCGCCGCAAAGACTCTACGACTGGGGAGTGGGTCGACAAGCCCAACTACTTCGATGTCGTGGTCTGGGGCAAACAGGGCGAGAACGCCGCCAAGTACCTCGAGAAGGGTCGCGGGGTGGTGGTCGAAGGTCGGCTCGACTGGCGCGAGTGGGAGTCCAAAGAAGGTGGCGGCAAACGCCAGAGCGTCGAGATCGTCGCCAACTTCGTCGAATACGTGCCCACGGGCAAGTCGGGAGAGGCCGAGAAGGATGGTGGCGAGGAAGCATCGGCCGATAGCTCAGAGCTCGATCTTGCCGGCGTAGGTGCCGGCGGAGGCGACGACGACATTCCGTTCTGAGATTCAAGTTCAGCAAAAAGGCCCGGCGCCAACGGCGCCGGGCCTTTTTTTGTGCCGTCGAGCCACAGCAGATTCGCTCGCGGGAATGCTCAATAGGGCTCGCTGCTTGACCTCGCCTCCGGCCCTGCGCACTTCATCCTGGCCTGGCTCACGGTCCTGAGTCCGCCCCTCGCTTCGCTCGGTGCGGCCCTCCTTACCGGGGACTGAGTGCGTTAACCGGACAGTGCGGCGCCTGTGGGCGAGACAGACAGAGAGATGAGTCAAGAGGCACTTGCCATGCCGTCGTCATTGGAGGGGTTGTCCGTGGCGATCTGCCGCGTTAAAGCGACGGCAGCGCGACGGGTTCGCGGTGACGCGGGCGTAGCGGGCCGGCGGTCGGCGCTGGGGATAACGGGGCCAGATTGATCTTGAAGCTCGCAGACCGCTATTAGAGCGACCGCCTCTGAGGACCTAGCCACACATCAAATCGAAGCCGATCTCTCCCTTGCGAGCTTCTGCCCGCTTTGAATTGGCCGTCCTCTAGCTCAAGGCGTCCTCGTACCCCAACCCCGACCGCCGACATAGGGGTGGGGAGACGGGCGCCCCTGGAAATGTGTTGAGGCGGCGGCTTGGTGGCCCTACATGCCGAACTCAGAGGAGCTTGAAGGCCCGCCTCGCTGAGGAGACGGGGGCGCCGAGCCCGATGAAGTGGATGACGGGCGTGCCGCCGCGGGAGACACCGAGACCCCTGATGATTCTGAGCTGGATTCCGGCGATGTTTCCGCTTCTGACCCCGACCCAGCCTCAACCCCGAACTCGTTGACGGTCTGCTTGACCGTCGCTCGCCGACCGTGCCCAGTCCTCGTCGGTTGATTCTCTGCCGGTGTGGGCGCTACTGCGGAGCGCATCGTGACCGAGCGACCTGGATTGGAAGCATGCGGCGTTGATTCACCGCCACCGGCCCTTGTAACCGATGTCGGCG
>DATCBF010000238.1:0-7756 GCA_036512025.1 Solirubrobacterales bacterium | reverse complement strand
GCCGAGCGTCGAAGCGGTCGGCAAGCGCGACCTCGATCCCGAGCACCCTGGCCCGAGGCAGGCGGCGAAGCCGGAGGGCCGATCGAGCGTCATCCACGACGGTCTAAGCCCAGGCGCGCCTCGCTTCTCCCCTAGCAAACGAATCAAGCTTCGCAAGCGAGCGTTCAGGGTGCAAACCCTCGTTCAGGCACGGCCACGCATAGGCACGCGGCTACCATGATCGGCATGATCCGGCACCTGCTCTCACGCACCTCGTGGGGGCTGACGGGCTTCAAACTCAACAGTGGATAAGAAAACGACCCGCAGAGGGAATTACGAGTCGGGCTCCGACTACGTGCTCGAGTACGGCGAGCTCCGCTTCGCCTTCAACGAAGGCGATTTCGGGCAGCGCGTGGAGCAGGCTGCCGTAAAACTCGGCTTTGTTGACCAGGGCCTGAGCCAGGAGGAGCTGGACGATCTGCTCGACCTCGCCGTCAGCGGCGAGATCGCCGAGCCCAGCTCCCGCCTCGGCGAGCACATCAACGAGAACTGGGAGGACCTGGTCGGCCCCGCCAACCGCAGCCTCGTCCACTGGATCCGTCGCCTCGTCTTCCGCGGCGCCTGGCTCGACCAGCGGGTCAAGGAGGGCGAGCTCGACGTCGTCTTCGATGAGCGCACCCAGACCTTCGGCTACGTGCAGCCGGATCGCAGCTCCGAGCTGATCGAGCTCTCCAAGGAGCCGTCCTGGCGCCGTATCGCCTACCGCCGCTAGCGGCGGTCAGTCTCTAGAAGTCAGTCGCGCGGTTTGCGCTCTACGGCGGCAACCACAGTCAGTGAGCCACTGCCGCTGCCACCTTGGCCGGCGTCGAAGAACTCCTTCGCCGCGGCCGCGTCGCCGTAGGCCTCGCTGAGGCGGGTCAGGGAATCGACCAGGAGGATCACGTCTTCGCCATTGCCGGCGCGGGTCTGTGCCTGTGCCAGAGCGTCGTTGGCATGGCGGGCCTGGCCCGCGGCGACGATCTCGGCCTTCGGCGCGTCGCGCCGCCAGCTCGCCAGCTCCTCGGGGCTGGGATCGATCAGGACGACGACGGGATCGGGCCCCTTCGACGCTCCCTCCAGCTCAATCGCGATCTCGCGCAGGAGCGCGGTGCAGTCCTCGCGAGTGCCGGCGTAGGCGATCGCCTGGCGTCCGGCGCCGGGAGGAAGCAGAAGATCGGGGACGCGAACCTCCTGGCCGCCCTTGCGGCCGAAGGGACTGCGGCGGCGCCGGCGGCGGCGCGGGCGCGACTCCTCGCTGGAGCTTGGCTCCGCGGCGGCGGGCTCCTGCGCAGGCGCGGGCGGCGGCGACTCCGGCGGCTTGGCCTCGGGCTTTGGCTTCGCCTCCCCGCGGGGCTCCGAATCGCGTTTCGGGGCGCGATCGCGTTTCGGGCGCGACGAGGACGAGCGGCTGCGCTCGCGTTTCGGCGCTGTGCCGCGACTGCGGCTGCCGGATTTCGGCTCGGCCTTGCCGTCGCCGCCGGCCAGCTTCTCGATCAGCTCCGCCCGCGGCAACATCCGGTAGCGCGGCAGATCCTGCTCGGCGGCGATGGCGTGCAGGTCGGCGAGGTGCTTGGACTCCAGTTCAGCCTTGGTCATCAAGCCGCAGACTATTTAACCGGCGGCGGCAGGGTCGACGCCCTCCGCCGCGGCAACCGCCGGCCAGGCCTCGGCCGCCCGCTTCACCTGGCTTCGCGACCAGCCCAACTCGGTTCCCATCGCCTCCGCCACCGGCCGTACCGAATCGGCGTCACGGAGTTGCGAGGCGGCGAGAATCCCCAGCCTGGTGCGGCGCAGCAACACGTCGGCAACGGTGCGGGCCTGCTCGAGACGAGCCGCGATCACGACCTCGGCGAGCAGGTCAGGGCGCCCGGAGACGACCGGCGCCGCCAGCCTGCTGTCGGCGCGAGCGAGATCGAGGACGGCGCGGGCCGCATGCCCGTAGCGGAAGGCGAGCTGGCCCAGGGCCTCCTCCGGGACACCCTCGGTAGCCTCGAGATCGGCAGGCCCGGCTTCCATCCCCAGCGGGATCTCGGCGGTATGACAGGGCGCCGCGCGGCCGTCGCGCTCGACCAGGCGATCGACCGTCTGCTTCGCCATCCGCCGCCAGGTCGTCAGCTTGCCGCCGGTGATGGTGAGCATCCGCGAGGAGGTCTCATAGAGCTCCGCCTTGCGGGAGATGTCGACCGACTTGCGCGGGTCGCCGGTCGCAAGCAACGGGCGGACGCCGGCGTAGGCGCCAACCAGGTCGGAGACACCGAGCGAGGTGCCGAAGAAGGCGTTGATCGCGTCGAGCAGGTACTCGGTGTCGGCGGCGGCTGGCCGCGGCCGGTCGATGTCGCCGTCGTAGTCGTTGTCGGTGGTGCCGATCAGGGTCCGCCCGTACCAGGGCAGGGAGAAGATCATCCGGCCCTCGCCGGCGGGGACGATGCAGGCGGCGCTCACCATCGGCAGGTCCGCCTGGTCGAGGATCAGATGCGTCCCGCGACTCGGCGATATGCGCGGAACATCCTCCTCGTCGACCACCTCCTCGGGCCGGATGCGATCGGCCCAGACCCCGGTCGCGTTGATCACGTTGTCGGCACCCACCTCGATCCGCTCTCCGGACTCGGCCTCGGTGAAGGCGACCCCGGAGGCGTGGCCGTCGGCGGAGAGGACCTCGGTCACCTCGGCGCCGTTCAGCATCACCGCCCCGAAGCGCTCCGCCTCCCCCAGCACGGTCAGGACAAGGCGGACATCGTCGGTCTGGCAGTCGTAGAAGAGGTAGGCGTCCTTGGGGTCGCGGGCGGCCAGGGCCGGGACCATCTCCAGCACCTCGTCGCGATCAATCGTGCGGTGGCGATCGGGGGACCAGTAGAAGTCCTCGTCCCCCTCCTTCGAGGATCGCATCTCGCGGCGCCCGCGACCCACCCGCGTCGTCGCCATCACGTCGTAGGCGTTGAGGCCGAGGCCGAGTTTGCGATCGCGGCGCTCCTCTCCCAGAGCGGGCACAAGGAACGGCGTCGGGTAGACCAGGTGCGGGGCCAGCTGGACCATCAGCTGGCGCTCGAGCAACGCCTCGCGGACCAGGCCGAGGTCAAAGTTCTGCAGGTAGCGCAGGCCGCCGTGGACCATCTTCGAGGAGCGGCTGGAGGTGCCGACCGCGTAGTCGCCGCGCTCCAGCAGGGCGACCGAGTAGCCGCGCGAGGCGGCGTCGAGGGCGACGCCGGCGCCGGTGATGCCGCCGCCGATCACGACAACCTCGAAGTGCTGCCCGGCGATTGCCTCGATTGCCGTGCCCCGGGAGAGCATCAGGCGAGGAAGGCGGTCGTCGCGGCCAAGGGCGGGCGCGCCGGCGGCGCCTGCTCCTGGCGCCCGTAGCCGAGGTGCAGCAGGCCGACAAAGCGCTCGGAATCCGGCAGGCCGACGGCGCCGCGGCCCTCATGCGTGCGCAGCAGGCCCGGGGTGCGCCAGTAGCCGGCGAAGCCACGGCCGTGAGCCGCCAGCAGCACGATGTAGGAGGCGACCGCGGTCGCGTGCAGATCCTCCTCGTCCTGCACCGGGTCGCCGCCGAGCGCGCAGGAGACGGCGACCAGCGTCGGGCAGCGATCAAGCTTGGCGGCGCCCTCCGGGCCTGCCGCCTCCTTCAGCCGCTCCAACGCCTCGGGTCCGAGGACGCGAAACCGCCACGGCGAAGTCAGGTGATGGTTGGGCGCCCAGCGCGCCAGCTCCAGCAGTTCCTCCAGCACCTCCCTCGGGATCGGCTCAGGCGCGAACGCCTTGTGGGTGCGGCGACTGCGAATCGCTGTCTCTACGTCCACGGTGTCCGAGCGTATCGGCCGCCGGCGGCGGGCTACCAGTCGTTGCGACGGGCCAGGGCGCGGGTGGTGAGGACTATCGCGGCGGTCAGGCCCAGGCCGATCAGGAGCGGGATCGTGGGTGACTGGTGCGGGGGATCGAAGTTGCTTGACGCGAGCCGCGCGGTCTGAGTCGGAGTTTCAGACCCCTCTTTTACTCCCCCTACGGGCGGGAACGTCGTGGCCGGCGCCCCGGGAGCGCCCGGCCCGGCGGGCGCAAAACGTCCGGGAGGGGCGCCAGCTTCCCCACCCGAGTTCGAGCCGCCCGGCACAACCGATCCGGCGCCTGTCACCGGGGGGAAAGCTTTGACCGTCGGCGGCGGGACTGTTCTGGCTGGGATGGCGGATTCGGGCGTGGGCGTGGGTTCGGCGGCGGGCTTGGGCTCTCTTGCCGGAGGTTCGAGCGGGAATGCCTTGCCACTCGCCGCGACAAGCACCTGTCCGGTCACCCAGACCGGGGTCTGGTTGCTGGAGCCCGAGTAGGCGTAGTGGCCGTCGCTCGCCTGATTTGCCGAGAGGTAGTCGAAAGGGTTGGCGCCACCGCGGCGGTAGGAGGCGGGGTCGCCGCCGACGGCGAGGATGCCCTGGATCGCCCAGGCGGTCGACTGGGTGTTGACCGAGCCGTCGCCGCCGAGGGGAAAGCCACCGCCCTTGCGCTGTGCGTTGCGCAGATAGGCGAGGCCTCGCTGAGCGGCCTTGGTTCCCGGGATCGCCTCCATCGCGGCGCCGGTGCCATCGGCGGTGCTCGGCGAGCCCGGCACGTCGCCCCAGCCGCCGTCGTCGTTCTGGACGCCGCTCAGCCAGGAGACCGAGCGGTCCAGGCCGCCGGTCGCGCCGGCGGTCCGCAGGGCGATGACGCTGAAGGCCGTCGTCCCCGGCCAGCCTTCGAAGGAGCCGTCGTCGCGGCGGCGCTTGAGGAGGTCGTCGACGAGGTTGCGGCCTCCCAGCGAACGGGGGTCGGAGCCGGCGCCCTCGAGAGCGACGATCGTGCGGGCGATATCGCCGGTGCTGCTGATTTCGCCGAGGTGGCTGCGCAGGTAGTCGATCGGAGTCTGGCCGGCGCGCGAGATGTCGAGGGGGTTGTGTCCGGCTGCCTCCAGGCCCAGCATCGCCCAGCCGGTCATCGCGGCGCTGGAGTTGTCCCCGGGCGAAGAGCCAAAGCCGCCGTCGTCGTTCTGGGCCGACCCCAGCCAGAACGCGGCGCGATCGGCAGCGGACACTCCGGCCCGAGCCGGCGGAGCCGAGAGCAACGCCAGGGACAGAAGCAAGATGGCGGCAACGCCACCGCTTCGCAGCCCGGTGGCGAGTGGGCCAGGCGGACCGGCGCTCGCACCGGCGGGGGGGCCTTTTCCCCTCCCCCATTCGAACCGCTCGCGAAAGCGGGCCAGCATCCGCACCATCGCCGGCCCGGCAATCAGCGCCAGAGTGACGTTGGCGATCGCGTGGGCGGCGTCGAAGGGGATCCCGCGCGCCTCGAGGACGAGAAAATGACGCAGCGAAAGATCGCCTCCGTAGGTTGCCATCAAAGAGAAGTTCAGCAGAGCGCCGTAGGCGATGCCAGCGAAACCGCAAACCGCGGCCAAGGTCAGGCGACCGGCGTTACGGGTTCCGAGCGCCAACGCCGCCCCCAGAACCCCGCACAGGCCCCAGCCGACCATCTGCCACGGAGTCCATGGGCCCTGCCCGAACCAGAAGTTGGAGACGAGGCCGGCGAGGGCCCCGACCGCGAATCCAGGGGCTCCGCCGAGCGCGTAGCCGGCGAAGATGACGATGTCGGTCGTCGGCTTCACGTTCGGGAACGCGGCGAAGGCGATCCTGCCGGCGATCGCCAGGGCGGCCAGGGCCGCGACCAGCGCCACCACCTGCGACGGCGGTCGCGAGCGCTCATACCAGGCGAAGCCGGCGACCAGGACCGCGCCGATCACGAGGAAACTGGCCAGCTCCCAGCTCATCTCTCCCCCGCCCCTCGATTGAGAACGGCGGCGCCCTGCTCTGGCGTGATCACTCCCGGAAGGTCGAGGACGCGGGCCACCTCCGTCGCGAAGTACCAGCCGCCGGAGAGGATCTCCTCGACCGGGCCGTCGGCGATCACCCTGCCGCTGCCGAGCAGGACGACGCGCTCGGCGAAGGCGGCGGCGAACTCGACGTCGTGGGTTGCGACCAAGAGGCCGGCGCCCCGTTCCGAGAGACCCTCGATCAGCGTCACCAGCTGATCGCGGCGGGAACGATCCATGCCGCGAGTTGGCTCGTCGAGCGCCACGAGACCGGGCAACCGCTCGCCCTCCATCCGCCCCGCCAGCGCGATCGCCAGCGCCAGTCTCTGCCGCTCACCTCCGGATAGGTCACGGGGGTCGGCATCGACCGCATGCTCCAAGCCGACGATCCGAAGCGCCTCTCCCCCGGCCTCGCCGGGGAGCTCGTCGCCGACGCGCTCGCGGACCAGGTAATCGCCGGGGTTCTGCGTCAGCAGAGCGATATCGCCCGGCGTTTCGACCCTGCCTCGGACCGGGTCCACCAGGCCCGCTGCCGTGCGCAGGAGCGTGCTCTTGCCGGCGCCGTTGCGGCCCATCAGGGCTACTCGTTCGCCCGGGTTAACCCGCAACTCAAGGCCCTTCAACACGTCATGCGGCTCATCTCCTCGGGTTAGCTCTACCCACAGGCCTCGGGCCTCCAGCGCCTGGCTTGCCCGGGGCGGGACCCCCTCTCCACTTAACTTGTTCCGGTGGAGAGTGGTCGCATAGCCTTGATCGGATTGCCGGAAAAGTGCAAGACGTTCCGAGGGGGTCCCGCCCCGGGCATCGATCCGCTCACTTGACGCGAGGGTTCGCCGCGCTTCCCGCACACCCACCGGCAGGGGATCTATTCCGGCGAAAGAGAAGAGTCGAGCCGCTGGGGTGGTTAGGGCCGGATCGGTGTCGTGAGCCCAAGCTAGGAAGTCGCTCGGAGAGCCGTCGAAGGGTGCGGTGCCCGCGTCCATGGCGATGACTCGGTCGGCGGCCGCGAGGCAGCGCTCCAGGCGGTGCTCGGCGAGGAGGATCGAGACGCCCCACTCCTCGTTGAGGCGGCGCAGGAGCCAGATCAGCTCGTCGCCGGCTACGGGATCGAGCTGGGAGGTGGGCTCGTCGAGGAGGACCAGACGAGGGCGGGTGACGAGGGCGGCGGCGAGCGCCACTCGCTGAAGCTCTCCGCCCGAGAGGGTGTCGACGGTTCGGTCGAGAAGGTGCGGGATCGCCAAGGCAAGGGCCACCTCCTCCACGGCTCGGGCGCGGGAGGAGGCGGCGTCTCCTCGCATCTCGAGGGGCAGCTCGACCTCGGCGGCGACCGTGGTCGAGATCACCTGGGTCTCGGGATCCTGGGCAACGTAGCCCACCACGGCCGCCAGCTCACCCGGGCCCGATTCGATCGCGTCCAGGCCGGCGACGTTTACGGCGCCCGAGATCTCGCCGCCGTGGAAGTGCGGGATCAGGCCACAGGCAGCTCGCAGGAGGCTCGACTTGCCGGAAGCGGAGCGGCCCGCAAGGACCGCGAACTCGCCCGCGTCCAGGTGGATCGAGACGTCGCTGAGAGCCTGCTTGCCTCCGTGCGGGTAGCTGTAGGTGAGGCTCTCTATCGCCAGCGCCGGGATCGCTCGGGTCGGGATCTTCAGCTCAGGCACCTGCCACCTCGGGGCGAGCCGTTGCAGCAAGGCGGCGAGGCTTGCGCCGCAACGGGGTCAGGCCTGAGAGCGCTACCAAGGCCGCCAGGGCAAGGGTCAGCGGGTCGGTTCCCACCGTCAGCGCCGGATAGGCGTTGAAGCCGTCAGCCCCAAGGGACTTGGCGACGATCGCCGAGGCCGTGACCGCGATGGCGACCGCGTAGAAGCGGGCGTCGTAGCGCGCGCGGCTGCGGGCTCGCTCGGCGCGCGG
>DATCBF010000237.1:0-6922 GCA_036512025.1 Solirubrobacterales bacterium | reverse complement strand
GCGAGTACAGCTTCCTCTGCACCGGCGATGTCGATTCCTTCCGCGACCTCGGCACCAGGTTCCTGCAGATGCCGCTCGGCGACGTCGGGCCGATTGCCGTTCCCGCCGCCGACTACCCTTAGAAGCATGAGCGTTTTGGAGCAGGTCCAGGCAGATGTGAGGACGGCGATGAAAGCCGGCGAACGCGAGAAGGTCGGCGCCTTGAGGTTGATCGTCGATTCCTTGCAGAAGGACGCCAAGTTGGGCGACGGCGACGAGGTCGCGGTGCTGCAGCGCGAGCGCAAGAAGCGGCTTGAAGCGGCGGACGCCTACAGCAACGCCAATCGCAGCGAGCAAGCCGCCGCGGAGAAGTTCGAGGGCGAGCTGATCGAGGCCTATCTGCCCAAGCAGCTCTCAGACGAGGAGCTGGCAGAGCTGGTCGAGGTGGCGGTCGCCGAGACCGGGGCGACCGAACAGCGGCAGATGGGCCAGGTGATGTCGGCGCTAATGCCGAAGCTCGGCGGGCGGGCCGACGGCAAGCGGGTCAGCGCAGCGGTGCAGGCAAAACTTGGCGCGTAGGCAGCTGACGCTCGACAACACGGTCGCCGCCGAGCTGGCGGGCTCCGAGGACTCGGTGCTGCGGGCGCTGCGGGGCCGGCTCGACTGCGACATTCACCTGCGCGGCAACGTCCTCACCCTCGATGGCGATGCCGGCGACGTTCAGGCCGCGGCAACCGTGGTCGACGAGATGGTCGAGTTGATCGAGCAGGGCCACGACGTGGCGCCGGGCACGATTGATGCGGTGACCGGAGCCCTCGATGCCGATGAGAGCCCGACCGAGATCCTCGACGACGTCGTCTGGCGCCATCGCAACACCAGGGTCGCGCCGAAAACGATCAATCAGAAACGCTACGTCGACTCGATCCGCCGCCACACGATCACCTTTGGGATCGGCCCGGCGGGAACCGGGAAGACATTCCTCGCCGTGGCGATGGCCGCGGCGGCCCTGGCCGAGCGCAAAGTGCAGCGGATCATCCTCACCCGGCCCGCGGTTGAGGCCGGGGAGCGCCTCGGCTTCCTGCCCGGCGACATCCAGGCCAAGGTCGACCCCTACCTGCGGCCGCTCTTCGACGCCCTCTTCGACATGCTCGACCCTGACCGCGTCAACGGCTACTTCGAGCGCGGCGTGATCGAGGTCGCCCCGCTCGCCTTCATGCGCGGCCGCACCCTCAACGACTCCTTCGTCATCCTCGACGAGGCCCAGAACACGAGTCCCGAGCAGATGAAGATGTTCCTGACCAGGCTCGGCTTCAACTCACGGATGGTCGTCACCGGCGATGTCACCCAGATCGACCTGCCGACCGACCAGCGCTCCGGGCTGGTCGTCGTCAAAGACATCCTCGACGAGGTCCAGGACATCTCCTTCATCCAGTTCGGCGGCGACGACGTCGTCCGCCACAAACTGGTCCAGCGGATCGTCGCCGCCTACGGGGAGCACGCCGAGCGCGAGGCGAGCCGCAACCGGCGCGACGGCGCTTGAGCATCGACCTCTCCGATGTCCCCGTCGAGTTGCGCGATCCCGTCGCCGCGGCGCTCGATGCCGCTGCCGTCGGCGAGGGGCACCTCGCGGTCGAGCTCGTCGACGCCGGGCGGATCCGCGAGCTCAACCGCGAGCACCGGAACGTCGACGCGCCGACCGACGTGCTCGCCTTCCCGATCGACGAACTCGGCGCGACCGCCGGCCCGCGGGAGCTCGGCGACGTCGTGATCTGCCCCGAGCACTGCTCCGACGTGACCGAGGCCGCCGTCCATGGCGCCCTTCATCTCTGTGGCTACGACCATGAGGCCGACGACGGCGAGATGTTGGCGCTACAGGCGCGAGTGATGGCGGGGCTGCGGTGACCAGCTCCGGCTTCATCGGCCTCGCCGGGCGGCCCAATGTCGGCAAGTCGACCCTCGTCAACGCGATCGTCGGCTCGCGGGTGGCGATCGTCTCGATGCGGCCGCAGACGACCCGGCGGGCTATCCGCGGCGTCGCCACCGACGTCGAAGCCGGGCGCCAGATGATCCTCGTCGACCTGCCCGGCGTGCAGCGGCCGCGTGACATCCTCACCGAGCGGATGCAGAAGCGGGTCGAGCGCGAGCTCGCCGACTCTGACCTGGCGCTGATCGTCGTCAATGGCGAGGAGGGGGTCGGGCCGGGAGATCGCTTCATCGCCCGCGCCCTGCTCGACGCCGGCGCCAAGCTGCCGGTGATCTGCGCGGTCAACAAGGCCGACAAGCTCGGCCCGAACGAGATCGTCCCTGTCCTCGCCGATGCCGCCAATCTGGGCGGGGTCGACGAGGTCTTCCCGATCAGCGCCCGCACCGGTGAGGGGCTGGACGTGCTGATCGAGCGTCTCGGCGAGCTGCTGCCCGAGGGTCCCTACATGTATCCGCCCGAGGATCACAGCGACCAGTCGAGCGAGGTGCTGCTGGCCGAGCTGATCCGCGAGCAGGTCCTCAACCGGACCCGCCAGGAGATCCCGCACTCGGTCGAGGTCTCGGTCAAAGAGATCACGCCGCGCGAGGATGGCCTGGTCACCGTCCAGGCCCAGATCTGGGCCGAGACCGAGTCGCAGAAGGGGATCCTGATCGGCAAGGGAGGGGCCAAGGTCAGCGAGATCGGGACCGCCGCCCGTCGCTCGTTGGAAGCCGAGCTGGAGGCCAAGGTCCACCTCGACCTCCAGGTCCAGGTCCGCCGCCACTGGCGCCGCGACGAGGACTTGCTCGACCGGCTCGGGATCGAGTAGCGGGGCGGTGGCCGAGACGGCGGGGCAGCCGATCGCTTGACTATCTTCGAGCGATGAAGCCCGGGAAAACCGAGCCCGCCGACCTGACGAAGCTCGATTACACACGTGCATCGCGTCATTGCGATGTGGTGATGAAGGGCGGGATAGCGAGCGGGGTCGTCTACCCCCTCGGCGTCTGCGAGCTCGCCGCCACCTACCGTTTCAAAAACGTGGGAGGCACCTCCGCCGGCGCGATCGCCGCCGCGGCGACGGCGGCGGCGGAGTACGGTCGTGAGCAGGGAAGCTTCGGCGAGTTGGCGAAACTGCCCGACGAGATCGGCGCCCCCGGCAAGCTCAGCGGCCTCTTTCAGGCCGATCCGTCGACGCGGGGGCTGTTCCGGGTCCTGATGACGAAGGTCGGGCACGGTTTTTGGGCGGCTTTCGGGGTCGCGGCTCTGTTTCATCTTCCGACAGTCATCCTCGGGGCGCTGCCGGGGGCATTCGTGATCGTGCTCGCCGGCCAGAGCTCGGGCGCCCTTGGTTGGATCGGCTGCATCCTTGGCCTGGTGCTGGCGCTGGCCGGTGTCGCGGTTGCCCTCGCCGTCCGTCTCGTGGCAAAGTTGGTTCGAGTCGTGCCGGAGAACGGCTTCGGGTTGTGCTCGGGGTGGTCGAGCAAGCCAGACCTCGCAACCCCGCCGCTGACCGGCTGGCTCAACGACAAGCTGAACGGGTACGCCTGCCTCACCGGCAGGCCCGGCAAACCGGACGAGCTCCTCACCTTCGGCCACCTCTGGGCCGGGCCCGACGGCGAGCAGTCACGGCCTCCTCAGGAGCCCGGCGATCGCTACGTGCAGCTTGCGATGATGACCACGAACCTGACCAATCGCCGCGCGCACCAGCTCCCCTGGGAGCAGGGGGCATGGTTCTTCAGCCCGGAGGAGTTCGGGAGGCTCTTCCCGCCAGAGGTCGTCGCCTGGATGACGAGCAAGTCGCCCGGGCCCGAGCTCGCTGTCGATGGCGCCCCCTCGCTGCGGCCATTGCCGGCGGCCAAGGACATGCCGGTGATCGTGGCCACCCGGCTCAGCCTCTCCTTCCCGATCCTGCTCGGCGCCGTGCCCCTGTGGCGCCAGGAAGGATCGGCGGAGCCGGAGCGCTGCTGGTTCTCAGACGGTGGGATATCGAGCAACTTTCCGGTCCACTTCTTCGATCGCCTCGTCCCGCGCTGGCCGACCTTCGCGATCAACCTGCGCCAGTTCCGCGCCTCCGGGGAAGAGAACGACCATGATCAGAGCGCCAACACCGGGATGGTGGAACGGGAGACGGAGGCGATCCCGGACTGGTGGTACCGGATCTCAGAGCAGAAGCCTTTCTGGCTGTGGAAGGACCACCGCCTCTTCGACTTCGTCGCCGGCATCGTGCGCACGATGCAGAACCGGATCGACGAGGCGCAGATGCGGGTCCCCGGCTACCGCGACAGGGTCGCCCACGTCTACCTGAGCAAGGATCAGGGTGGGATGAACCTGGCGATGGACGAACCCACGATCAAGGCCCTCGCCGAGCGCGGGCGCTGGGCCGCCGAGCGCCTCTCGGTCGCCTATACGCGCGACCCGGGGGCGTCCGATCTCGTCACCTGGGACAGCCATCGCTGGACCCGGTTGCGCTCTGCCCTGGGGGTGCTGGAGGAAATGCACGCCCGCTTCGCGGACGGGTACACGGGAGAGGTCGAGCCGGTTGGCGCCGCCGGCTATGCCGAGCTGATCGAGGAGGGCGCCTCCGACCCCGCTCTGGCCTTTCACTGGGCCGACGCCGGTCAGAGGGATCTCGCGGAAAAACAGATCGCGGCGATAGAAAAAGCGATCCTGGGAGTGAGTCCCGATTCGTCGGTCGCCACCGATGCTCCGGATCCACCCCCCGAGGGACGAGTCGAGCCGCGCGACTGAAGGCCCCTGTCTACGATGGGCCGATGTTCCCGGAGATTCGCTACGACGAAAATGGCCTGGTCCCGTGCGTGGCCCAGGACTTCGCAACCGGCGAGATCCTGACCCTCGCCTACGTCAGCGAGGAGTCGCTGAAGCTGACGATGGAGACCGGCGACCTCCATTTCTACAGTCGCTCCCGCGAGGAGATCTGGCGCAAGGGTGAAACCTCGGGCAACTTCCTGCGCCTGCGAGGGCTTCGCTACGACTGCGACGGCGACGCGCTGGTAGCGCTGGTGGAGCCGGTCGGGCCGGCCTGCCATACCGGCGAGCGCAGCTGCTTCTACCGTGAGGTGGGAGGGGCGGCATCGCCCGAGAAGGATGCCCCCGCGGCGCCCGGCGAGCCGGCTCTTGTTCCCGGCGAGGCGCTTGCGGTGTTGGAGCGGACCCTGCGCAGCCGCGCCGCCGAGCGGCCTGAGGGCAGCTACACCGTGGAGCTGCTCGACAACCCGAAGCTGATCGGCGAGAAGGTAGAAGAGGAGGCCGAGGAGGTGGCGCGGGCCGCCCGGGAGGAGACGGCCGAGCGGGTCGCCGAAGAGGCCGCCGACATCCTCTACCACCTCAGCGTCCTGCTGGCCTCACGCGATGTTCCCCAGTCCGCGGTGATGGAAGTGCTCAATGGCCGTCGTGGCTGATGCCGAGCTGAGGCTGGAGCCGAGCCTCGAGCAGGCGCGCGAGCTGGCCGAGCAGGGCAACGTCGTCCCCGTCCGCGCCCGCCTGGTCGATGACTGCGAGACGCCGGTATCGGCCTTCCTCAAGCTGCGCGACGGCGAGCCCGAGGGCGCGCCCTGCTTCCTGCTGGAGTCGGCCGAGCAGGGCCAGGTCGGCCGCTATTCCTTCGCCGGCTTCCGCCCCCGCTCGCTGCTGCGCTGGAGTGACGGCGTGCTCTCGGAGTGGAGCGGCCAGGCGGCCGCGGCCGGCGGCGCAGCGGACAGCTCTCATGAGGTGGCCGACCCTTACGCGGCCGCGGCCGCGTACATGCAACGGTTCAAGCCGGTCGAGATCGAGGGCCTGCCGCCCTTCACCGGCGGCGCCGTCGGCTTCTTCGGCTACGACCTGGTCCGCACCGTCGAGCCGCTGGGCGAGCCCAACCCCGATCCGCTCGGCCTGCCCGACATGGCCCTGATGGTGACCGACGTCCTGCTCGTCTTTGACCACCTCAAGCACGAGCTGACGGTCCTCTCCTGTGCCTTTGCCGACGACGAGGGAGGGATCGACGCCGCCTATGCTCGCGCCGCCGAGGCGATCGCTGACGTTCGCCGGCGCCTGCGCGGCGCCGTGCCCGTTCCCGACAGTCCTGTCGTATCCGAGCCGCCGCGGTTCGTCTCCAACATGGAGCGGGAGGAGTTCGAAGGCGCGGTCGAGCGGATCGTCGAGTACGTGCACGCCGGCGACGCCTTCCAGGTCGTCCCCTCTCAACGCTTCTCGGCTCCGGCTCCGGTCGAGGCCTTCTCCCTCTACCGTGGCCTGCGCGCGGTAAATCCCTCCCCCTATATGTACTTCCTCGAGTTCGGTGACTTCCAGATCGCCGGCGCCTCGCCGGAGCCGCTGGTCAAGGTCGCCGGACGCCAGGTCGAGACGCGGCCGATCGCCGGCACCTATCCCCGTGGCGCCAACGAGGAGGAGGACCGCCGCCTCGCCGAGCGCCTCGTCAACGACGCCAAGGAGAAGGCCGAGCACGTGATGCTGGTCGATCTCGGGCGCAACGACCTCGGCCGGGTCTGCGAGTACGGCAGCGTCAGCGTCGACGAGCTGATGGTGGTCGAGACCTACTCCCACGTCCTCCACATCGTCAGCCAGGTGACGGGGACGCTGCGCGAGGGGGTGAGCGCGATGGACGTGCTGCGCTCGGCGCTCCCGGCCGGCACTCTCTCCGGGGCGCCGAAGGTGCGGGCGATGCAGATCATCGACGAGCTGGAGAAGGTCAAGCGCTGCTCCTACGGCGGCGCGATCGGCTACCTCTCCTGGAACGGCGACCTCGACACGGCGATCCACATCCGCACCGTCGTCGCCAAGGATGGGCAGCTGCACGTGCAGGCCGGCGGCGGCACCGTCGCCGACGCCAAGCCGGCCTACGAGTACAACGAGTCAGTCAACAAGGCGCGGGCGGTCTTCCGCGCCGTCGAGGTCGCCTGCGAACAACCCGACTGGGCCTGACATGCGCGTGATCGTGATCGACAACTACGACTCCTTCAC
>DATCBF010000236.1:0-5036 GCA_036512025.1 Solirubrobacterales bacterium | reverse complement strand
AGAAGCCGGCGCCCGACACACGTGTGGTCAAGACCGAGCATTTCGCGGTGACCGTGCCCAAAGACTGGACCCAGCGGGCCGCCTCCGGCGGCGGAACCCTGCTGGCTCCCACCGGCTCCGCCCCGATCTCCCTCCAGGTCTTCTACGAAGACGACCCAAGCCTCTCGACGGGGAAGATGAGCGTCCAGACTGCCAACTTCCTCACCTCTCGCGATCCCGAGGCATCGGTCTCGGCGGCGAAGAAATTGAAGGTCGCCGGCGACCCGGCCTTCGAAGTCAGCGCCAACGGGCCGGCCGGAACCCAGACCGCGCTCGGGGTGATCGCCGACCCCTACCGCTATCTGGCGATCGTCAGCGCCGACCCCGGCACGTCGAAGGCGCTCAGGGCCACCGCGCAGCAGGCGTTACTGAGCTTCGAGCCGCGCTAAACGATTCGGTCAGCGTGCTTGCTGACCGTCATCCGCCGCAGGGCGAAGCCGACCGACGTGAAGGCGGCCGCGACGGCGGCCAGCGCGATCAGATCCAATCCCGTGAAGGGAAGGCCGCCGACAACGCTGCTCTGCAACCCCGACGCGTGGGCCGAGGGTGAGCTCGGACCGCCGGATTCGCTGATGTGGGTGACGGAGGCGCCGTACTGAGCCGCGGTCGGATCCTGGGCCATGGCCGGCCCCGCGACAACCAGCGCGCAGGTCGCTACAACGCATGCTGCAAGCGCGATCCGGGCAAGCGGCGCTCGGCGTCTACCGGTGGTTGGACTGGATCGAATCATGGCCCCCGCGCGAGAACGGCAGCAGGCCGGGGGCGCGCGGTCGGGTCAGTGTGGCAAAGGACCTGTGCGGGCACAAGCGGGCGCAGGAGATCCTGCAAGCCCGCCCTTCCCTCCACGCCTGAGCGCAGGCACTTTCAGGCGCCAGGGGGCTTTTCGTCCAGGCGCCGCTGAAGCGCCTTGATCCCGGTGTCGAACGGGTTGAGTTCGTGGGCCCTGGCGGCGACGACCCGAGCCGCGGCCGAATCCGATCCGGCCAGGCTGCTGGCGAGGTAGTACTGGGCCGAGTAGCTGTCGGGTTCGCGGTCCACGGCTTCGCGGAAGGCCCCCAACGCCGCCGAGGTCTCCCCCAGCTTCAGCTCGATCGATCCCCGCGAAAGCAAGGGCCCCGCGTCAAGCGGATCGAGCCGGGCGGCCCGTTCCAAGTCGAGGATGGCGCCGTGGGGATCGTCGCTTGACTCGTCGTAGGCACGCTGCGCGTATCGATCCGCGACGAACAGGGGAACGGTGAGGAGGGCAAGGGCGACAAGCGCCGCCACCGCGGTCCCGCGCCACCAGCCGCCACGGGAGGAGGAGGGGTCGAGCAGGGCGGGCGCGGCGGCGACACCGAGTACGAACATCGCCGGCGCCGTGATGCCGGGGTAGTTCCAGATCCAGTCGAAGGACCCCTGCACAAACCACTGGGTTGCCCCGGCCAGGCAGCCGGCGACCAGCCCTGCCGCCAGCGGGCCAAGGCGCTTTGACCTCCAGCCGGCAAGGGCGGCGGCGGCCACGAACGTCAGCAACAGGGCAAGACCAGGAAAGCCGAGCTCCGAAAACATCAGCGCCTCCATGCTGTGCGGGTCTTCGGGGCCCTCGTCGCTGAGCCGGTGCTGGAGGTAGGCGACCTGAAAGGCGCCGCCACCCCCTCCCAGCAGAGGATGCTTCGTGCCCTCGTCGATCGCCACGCGCCAGAAGTCATGACGGTTGGAGCCGATGTTGGCGCCGTAGCGGATTCCCTGCCCGTGGAGATCGGGGTACCCGACTCGGTCGAACTCCTTGACCCGCTGGTCGACGAACCCGATCGGGCCACCGTGCCTGGAGACGAAGAGCGAGCCACCGATCAAGACCACCAGCAGCGAGGCGACGGCGACCACCCTGGCGATCGAGGTGACGGTCCTCTCGCGAAGTCGCAGTCGCGGAGCGATCCCGCCCAGGGCCAGGCCCGCGACCAAAAGCGAGGCGATGCCGGTTGCGGCTATCGCCTTTGCCGAGCTGCGCAGCAGCGGGATCACCGCGGCATCCGCGCTGCCATGCCGGTAGACGTCGAGCAGGGTCGGAACCGCGAGCAGCGCCGGCAGCGCCATCAGCGCCAGCATCACGGCCGCCCGAAGCCGATTCGGGGTGAAGATGAGATAGACGAGCAGCGCCAGGACCACCCCTGGGACCGACCCGCGGCTCTGGGCCAGAAATGTGAGCTCGAGAAGAACGGTCCCGGCGCCGAGGGCCAGCGCCCGCAGCTCCCAGCGCCAGCTGGTCTCGACCGCGAGCGCCAGGACCGACCAGAGGCAGATCATGAAAAAGGCGGCGTTGGCGTTGCGGTAGCCGATCGGGAAACGCAGGGTCGCGTCTTCGTGCAGGAGCCAGGTCACGTCGGCGCCGGTCGCGAGCACGATCACCGTCGCGACCGCGACCAGGGTCCCCGCGATCGCCAGCGGAGTCAGCGCCAGGAGCATGCGGGCCCCCAGGAGGTTGGCGATCCAGATTCCCAGGGCGAAGAGGGCCGCATAGAGAAAGATGTGCTCGGCGTACCTGATCGCGGCCGCCGGAGTCGGCGACCACAGGGCCGAGAGCAGCATCCAGACCGCCAGCGCGACCAGCGCCAGCAGGGCAACCCGCGCCGGCCCCGTGACCCGGGCCGCAAATGGCGCGAAGGCGACCACCATCGCCAGCAGGCCGAAGACGATGAACGCCCCCGGATAGAAGACTGTGCCGAAGTAGGCGCCCTGCTTCCAGGCCCACCAGCCGATGAGGACGGTGACGGCGACCAGCAGCAACGCCGCGATCCGGGTGCGCGGGTCCGACATCCCACGTCACGCTAGCGAACAGCGGCGACGACCGTGACTGACAGAATGGCCCGGCGCAGGATGACCAGCCTGTGTCGCGAAGGAGTTTCGCCGTGGCAAACACCACCGACCCCTCATCCACCGATTGGCTTCGCCCCCCCGAGGAGCAGGAGGGCCTGAAGCGATACGTAGAGACGTTTCGAGAGCGACTTTGGCTGATCGTCGTGATTACGGCGATCACGACCGGCATCGCGATCCTCTACGTCGCCACCGCGACAAAGACCTACCAGGCCGAGTCCGACCTTCTGATAACCCCGGTCACCGGCACCGACCCGGTGCTGGCGAGCCTGGGCCTGATCGGTGGCTCGAGCGAACCGACCCGCGACATCGAGACCGCCTCGCGGCTGGTCACCAACGCGGATGTGGCCGATGCGGCGAAGCGCTCGCTTCACTCGCCCCTCAGCGGCGCGGCACTACAGGCAAAGGTGGCCGCGGTTCCCGTGGCCCAGAGCAATTTCGTCGCCGTGACCGCCACCGAAACGTCGCCGCTTGCCGCGAAGCAGCTTGCCGACGCATTTGCCACCGAAGCGGTCAAAACGAGGACCGACAGCCTTCACGAACAGATCGAACAGCAGTTGCCGGTGCTCGAAGCCCAGCTCGAAACCCACGGCAACTCAACCGTGGGCGAAGCCTCGATAGCCGACCAGATCGCGCAGCTGCAGCTTCTGGCAAGCGCTCCGATTCCTGACATGCGGGTTCAGACGCTGGCCACGACCCCGACCAGCCAGGCTTCGCCGCGTCCGGTGCTGAGCGTCATCGCCGGGCTGATGGCCGGAGCGATCCTCGGTGTCGTCGCGGCATTCGGAGCCCAGGTGCTCGACCCGCGCCTGCGTCGCGAGTCTCAGCTCCGCCGCCTTTACCGGATTCCGATCCTCGGTCGGATCCCGAAAGAGCCGCGCCCCGAGGAGAAACCGCTTTCGCCCCGCCGGCTCTCGCCGGTCACCAGCGAGGCCTACAGGACGCTGCGCGCGACCCTGACCGCAACGGCGAGCAGGGACAACGCCGGGCGGGTGATTCTGATCACCGGCTCTGCCCCATCGGAGGGAAAGACGACGACGGCCGTCAACCTGGCGGTCTCTCTCGCCCTCTCAGGCAAGAAAGTGATCCTGATCGAGTCCGACCTGCGCCGGCCGGTCCTCGGCAGCACCCTTCAGGTCCAACCCGAACACGGCGGTGTGGTCGGCGTCCTGATCGAGAACATCAGCCTCGCCGACGCCCTCACCCCGACCGATCTCTACGGCCCCAATCTTCAGCTTCTCCTCGCCGACTACGAGGGCGGCTGGATCGCCGAGCTATTCTCGATCCCGGCGGCAGAGCGGCTGATCGAGGATGCCAGGCAGATGGCCGACTACGTGATCATCGACAGCCCTCCTCTCAACGAGGTCGTCGACGCGCTTCCCCTCGCCCGCCTCGCCGATGCCGTCCTGGTCGTCGTCAAGCTCGGCACTACCAAGCTCGACAAGCTCGGCCAGCTGGGTGAACTGCTGGCCGAGAACGGAGTGCGGCCGGCCGGCTTTGCCGTGGTCGGAGTGCCGCGACCGAGCCGAGGCGAGTACCACTACTACGCCACAGCCTTCGATGCGACCGACGCCGGTGGAGGCAAGCGGCAGCTGCTGGGCTCTCGCCGCCGCTCCTGATCGGGCCAGATGACGGCCCGGATCAATCCAGCCACCGCCATCTGGATCGCCGGCCTCGGATTGTTCGCCGCGCTGGTCGGATTCCTGGCGGCCACCGAACCCAAGCTGGCGATCGCCGCGGCGATCGCCGCGGCTTTCGTCTTGATCGTCATCGTCGACCTGGCCGCGGGCCTGGCCGTGTTCGGCTTTTTCAGCTTCCTCGAATTGCTGCAGCTGGGCTCCGCCGTCAGCGTCGGCAAGCTCGGTGGCGTCCTGCTCGGAGTCGGCTGGCTCGCTTTCGTGATGACCAGGGAGGATGCGAAAAGCGACTTCCTCTCCGTCCACCCGGGGATATCCACCCTTTTAGGGCTGTTTCTGAGCTGGGTGGCGCTAAGCGCGTTATGGGCGGAAAGCACGGGGGCGGTGACCAGCTCGCTCTGGCGCTATGTCCTCAACGCGGTTCTGTTCCTGATCGTCTTCTCGGCGATCCGGACCCGCCGCCAGGCCGTGATGGTGATCGGCGGCTTCGTGGCGGGGGCGACGGCGGCC
>DATCBF010000235.1:0-2741 GCA_036512025.1 Solirubrobacterales bacterium | reverse complement strand
CTGGCCCCACCGGTGACAAGCGCTTTTCGTCCCTCCAACCTCACAGGGCGGGAGCATAGACTGGCGCGCTCGTGGCGGAGATCTCCCCGATACCGATCCTCGGTGGCACCGGCGCGCTGGGCGCCGCGCTGGGCCTGCGCTGGGCCATGGCCGGCGCGCCGATTGTGATCGGCTCACGCTCGGCGGAGCGGGCCGAGGAAGCGGCGGCGAAGCTGCGCAAGGCGGTCCCCGGCGCCGAAGTCGAGGGCCTCGTCAACGAGGAGGCCGCCAGACGGGCCGAGATCGTCTTCCTCACCGTCCCCTTCCGCGCCCAGTCCGAGAACCTCAACAACCTGCGCGGGGCACTGGAGCCTGGCCAGATCCTGGTCGACTGCACGGTGCCGCTCGCGGCGGCGGTCAGCGGCAAAGCGACGCGCTCGCTCGGCGTCTGGCAGGGCTCCGCCGCTCAGCAGGCGCAGGAGATGGTGCCCGACGGCGTCACCGTCGTCGCCGCCCTGCACACCGTCGGCGCCCCCACCCTCGCCGACGCAGACGCCGAGCTGGGCGAGGACGTGCTCGTCTGCGGCGACCGCAAGGCCGACAAGGCGCGGGTGGCGCGGCTGATCGAGCTGATCCCCGGCCTGCGCGCCGTCAACGCCGGAGCGCTGGAGATGGCGCGGATCGTCGAGCAGCTGACGCCGATGCTGATCTCGGTCAACACCCGCTACAAGGCGCACGCGGGAATCCGGCTGACCGGGCTCCCTGACAGCGACCACTGGGCCTAGCGCCGTGAGGGTCGCGCTGCTGGCCGGCGGCACCGGGGGAGCCAAACTCGCCGCCGGGATGCAGGAGGAGATCGGCTCCGACCTCTCCGTGATCGCCAATACCGGCGACGACATCGAGGCGCTCGGCGTCCACGTCTCCCCCGACCCCGACCTCGTCACCTACTGGCTCAGCGGCGAAATCGACGAGGAGCGCGGCTGGGGCCTGCGCGACGACACCTTCACCGTCTTCGAGCGGCTCGGCCGCCTCGGCGCCCCGGACTGGTTCGGCCTCTCCGACCGCGACCTCGCCGCCTGCCTCTACCGTCGCCAGTTTCTGGACGAGGGCGGCAGGCCGACCGATGCCCAGGCCCAGATCGCCAGGGGCCTCGGGGTCGAGGCGAAGGTGCTGCCGATGTCCGACCAGCCGGTGCGGACCAAGGTGCTGACAGCCGCCGGACGGCGCGATCTCCAGGAGTACCTGATCGTCGACCACGGCGAGCCCGAGGTCCACGGGGTCGAGCTGGAGGGCATCGAAGAGGCGACGCCAACGCCGGAGGTGCTGGAGGCGCTGCGCTGGGCGGAGGCGATCGTGATCGGCCCCTCCAACCCGGTGATCAGCATCGGCCCGATCCTCGCCGTGCCGGGGATGCGGGAGGCGCTCGCCGCCGCCACCGCGCCCGTCGTCGCGGTCAGCCCCTTCGTCGCCGGAGAGGTCATCAAGGGGCCGACCGAGAGGTTCATGCAGGCACTCGGGCGTCCCTCGACGGCCACCGGGGTGGCGTCTCTTTACGCCGGATTGATCGACGCGATGGTGGTTGACGAGGGTGACCCGGACCCGCCACCGGCCGAGATCCAGACCCTGGCGGCGTCGACCCTGATGGAGGGAGCGCCGGGGCGCGCCCGCGTCGGGCGCATCGTCTTGGACTTCGCCGCTAGTCTCGCTGCGGCTTGAAGGCAATCGCAATCCTCCCGGTCAAGCGCTTCGCTGTGGCGAAGCAGCGGCTCGCCGCGGGCTTTGACGATGCCCGGCGCACCGAGGTGGTGGCGGCGATGGTCGCCGACGTGCTCGACGCGATTGGCGAAGCGCGGACGATCGAGCGCACGATCGTCGTCAGCGGCGATCCCGTCGCCCAGGAGCTGGCCGCGGCGGTTGGGGCCGAGGTCGTCCCCGACCCCGGCGACGAGGGCCACGTCGAGGCCGTCCTGGCCGGCATCGCCTGCGCCGAAGCCGAGGGCGCGACCTGCGCCGTCCTGCTACCCGGCGACTGCCCCCTGCTCGACCCGCGCGAGCTCGACCGCTTGCTGACCGGGGTGCCCGACAGCTACGTCGCCATCGTCCCCGATCGTCACGGCGCCGGGACCAACGCATTGGCGCTGGCGCCACCTGGCGCGATCCGCCCCGCCTTCGGCGAGGGAAGCTGCGCCCGCCACGTAGCCGCCGCCCGTGAGGCGGGCGTCCCCTTCGGCGTCGAGGAGCTGGCCTCGCTCGGACTCGACCTCGACACCCCCGCCGACATCGTCGCCCTCACCCGCGAGTTGCACGCCCGGCCGGGACGGGCAAAGCGGACCGCCAAAGCACTCGGGATATGAGCCCCGCCGAACTGCGGGTGGTCGCGGTCGCGGGATTGCCCGAGGTGACCGAGGGGATGGCCGTGGGCGACCTGATTGCCGCGCGGGCCCAGCTCGAGGAGGGCGACGTGGTCGTGATCTCGCAGAAGATCGTCTCCAAGGCCGAGGGCCGGATCCGGCGCCTCTCCTCGGTTCTGCCCGGCGGTGAGGCTCGGCGCCTGGCGGCGGTACTCGGCAAGGAGCCGGCTGCCGTTGAGCTCGTCCTCGAGGAGAGTCGCGAGGTGCTGCGCGCCGAGCGCGGCGTCCTCATCACCGAGACGAACCACGGCTTCGTCTGCGCCAACGCCGGCATCGACAGCTCCAACCTGCCCGAGGTCGACACCGTCTGCCTGCTGCCCGAGGACCCCGACGCCTCGGCCCGGCGCATCC
>DATCBF010000234.1:0-6202 GCA_036512025.1 Solirubrobacterales bacterium | reverse complement strand
AGCAAGGACTGGATCCTCACCGCCTACCTCAACACGGCGCCCTACGGCACCGTCGAAGGGGAGACCGCGGTGGGCGCCCAGGCCGCCGCCGAGACCTACTACGGCAAGCCCGCTCGCGATCTGACGCTGACCGAGGCGGCGATGATCGCCGGCCTGCCGCAGGCGCCCTCGGAGTACAACCCCTTCATCGACCCGAAGGCGGCTCTGCAGCGCCGCAACGAGGTCCTCGGCGTGATGGAAGAACAGGGCTACATCGACGTGGCCGAATACCAGGAAGCGCTGCACGAAGGCCTCGGCCTCAGTCCCGGCCACAAGTACCAGGTCATCAGCGACCCCTTCCTCTTCGATCTCGTCCAGCAGGAGCTGATTGACAAATACGGCGTCAACACGGTCCGCAACGGCGGCCTCAAGGCCTACACGACGATCGATCCGCGGCTGCAGGCAGACGCGCAGGCGGCGGTCGACTCCTGCAGCGAAAGCGGGTTCTGTTACTCCGAAGGCGGCCCGGCGGCGGCCCTGGCCTCGGTCAATCCCGAAAACGGCGAGATAGTCGCCCTCGCCTCGACCCAGGAACACACCGCCGAGAGCCAGTTCAACTACGCCTGGCAGGCTCATCGCCAGCCCGGCTCCTCCTTCAAGACCTTCGTCCTGGCGACCGCGATCAAGCAGGGAATCGACCCCTACAGCACCTACTACGACGGCACTTCGCCGAAGACCCTCGAAATTCCCGGTGGCGGCACCTGGACCGTCAACAACGCCGAGGAAGGGCTGGGGACGATGTCGCTGGCCGATGCCACCTGGAACTCGGTCAACGTCGTCTTCGCCCAGCTCGACCTCGACGTCGGGCCCGAAAACGTGACCCACACCGCGCACCAGATGGGGATCACCGCGCCGCTGGAATCGGTGCCGGCGGAGGCGATCGGCGGCCTTCGCATCGGCGTCACCCCGCTGGAAATGGCAGACGCCTACGGCACCCTCGCCAGCGGCGGCATCCACCACAATGCGACCGCGATCGCCAAAGTCGAGTTCCCGGGCGGCAAGGCCGATGAAGCCACTCCTGAGACCGGTGACCGGGTGCTGACGGAGGGGCAGGCCTACGAAGTGACCAAACTGCTGGAGGGCGTGATCACCCAGGGCACCGGCGCCGGCTACACCTCGATCGGCTGCACCTCCGAGGCCGGCAAGACCGGCACCTCGGAGGATTTGTCCGACGCCTGGTTCGTCGGCTACACGCCGATGTACTCGACCGCTGTCTGGGTCGGCCATCCCGAGTCACGCGAATCGACCGGATTCGGCGGGCCGACGGCGGGCCCGATCTGGCGCTCCTACATGGAAGCAGCCCAGGGCGGGGAATGCCCCGAATTCGAAGTCCCGACTGACCTTCCGGTCCTTTCCGGCCTGCACAGTGATCACACCTCCTCGTCGGCCACGACGACACAGCCCACGACCGAAGTCGAAGAAACGCCGGAAACGCAGAAGGAAAAGAAGCCCGAACAGCAGGAAACGGAACCGGCGCCGACTCAGGCCCCGGCGCCGAGCCCTGCTCCCTCCGCGCCTCCCTCGGTTGGCATCGGCGGCGGCGGTGTTGCCGCGCACTAAATGACAATTTCCTAAGCGTCCGGGCGCGGGGGCCGAGCAGCGTGTTCATGCTCAAGATAATTTGATTGTGTTACCTTTCTCATCGATTTCGACCGTGGGAGGTAGCGATCGATGGGTGGCAGCGGTGTTTTGGACATAGAGCCGGAGTGGTATCGCTCCGCGTTCACGCGGGTCAACACGGAAATGCACTGGGGGGAGAACCAGGCCGGTGAAATCGACCGGGTTCTGACGATGCTGAAGCCGGAGGGGAACGAGCGGGTGCTCGACCTCGCCTGCGGCTCCGGTCCGCACTCGATCGAGATGGCCCGTCGTGGCTTCTCCGTGGTCGGTGTCGACCTCGCTCCCGAACTGCTGGAGATAGCCAGGGCCACCGCTGCGGAAGAGCCCGGCGAGCTGGACGTCAGCTTCGTCGAAGCTGACCTGCGCGAGATGGAGTTCGAAGAGGAGTTCGACCTCGTGCTCAGCCTCAACGACGGCGCGATTGGCTACTTCGAGACCGAGGAGGAGAACCTGCGCACGTTCGAGGTCGTCGCCAAGGTCCTGCGCCCGGGAGGGCGCCACCTGATGCAGATCCCGAACATCCTCTACGCGCAGAAGAACTACCCGGAGAAAACCTGGATGGAGAGCTCTTCGATGGTCGAGCTCTGGGAGTACGAGTGGGACGAGGAGACCAAGTACATGCAGGGGACGACCACCCCCGTCCGCATCGGCGAGGTTTTCGAGGGGCGTAAGCCGATCCCGTTCCGCCAGCGCCTCTACTCGATCGACGAAATCCGGGAGATCTTCGAGCCGTTCGGGGTATCCGTGGAGAGGGCCTTCCGTGGCGGCGGCAAGGCGAGAATGCCCAACGACAAACAGTTCGAGGTCTTCGTCGAGAGCCGTAAGGCGTAGGCGGGCCGCCGCCGGCGTCCTCGTCTCCGAGCTACGAGCCCGTGGCGCTCGCCTCCTGACCGGTGGGCGAAGCAACAGCGTTACTCTGCAACGTGCCGATTTTCATGCTCTGGCACGGGGAGGAGCCCGGGTCGGGCTCCAGAGCGACCCGGGGAGGGGTCGACAATGGACGAGAGAACCAGGTTGAAACCAGTTGACAAAAAAATGATCCGGGTGCTTGCCCACCCGTTGAGGGTTCAGCTGATGGCCATCCTCACCGAGCGAATCGCGAGTCCCGAGGAGATCTCCGAGGACCTTGGAAAGCCTCTCTCGAGCGTCACCCACCACACCAAAGTCCTTGAGGAACACAACCTGATCAAGCAGGCGCGGGTAAGCAGGCGAACAGACGGCGCGACCGAGAGATTCTTCCGGGCCACGAGCTGGCAGCTCTTTACTGACGACGATTGGGAAGTGGTCCCTCGGGGGCTGCGGCCGGCGATCACGAAGGTCACGCTGCAGGCGCTTCTCAACGATGTCGACGAGGCAATGGCCCACGGCACGTTTGACGAGCTGGACGATCATCACCTGAGCCGGACGCCGATGGAGGTGGACAAGCAGGGTTGGGACGACGTTGTCTTGTTACTGGCCGACACGCTTGACCGCGTCCTGGAGATCCAGGCCGAAGCATCGGCACGTCTCGCCGCTGAGCACGAAGAAGGGATGCACACCAAGGTCGCGATGATGCACTTCAAGTCACCGCAGGCAAAATTTCACTAAGGCTTTGCGATTCTCCGGCGCCCGCCCGGCCCTATGGACTGGGGTCGTCGCCTCTTCAGTCGGGCGACCTGAAATGCATCATCGCGACCTTGGTGTGCATGCCGTCCCGGCCCCCCTCGGCGAGGCGGTTGTCGACTTCGGCCTGGATCTCAAGCGTGCGGTCGAGAGTCGCCTTCAGTAATGCCGTGACGTCTCTCCAGCCCTGCTCATCGACAACCATCGGCGTCCGGCTCAGGTGGCTGTCTTCGCGCTCGGTGATTGTGCCCGCCGCCAGGGCCTCGGAGGCGTCTTTGCCGATCAACTCGAGGATTGTTCTCGAGATGCCGCGCTGGGCCGAAGTCGGCAGGGTCATCCATTCTGAATCGTTGAAATAGGCCCGTTTGGTGGCCCGGTAAAAGTGCTCGATCGCCCCTCGGCGTGGCTCTTTTTTGACCAGCTCGGCGCAGTCGTAGTCAAGCAGGACTTTGACGTGGTAGCTGACGTTGCCGAGCGGTTCGCCCAGCTCCTTGGAAAGCTGGTTCGGGCTTGAAACCCGCTCGTTGAGGATGCTCAGTAGTTGCACGCGCAACGGATGCGCGAGTGCTTTCGCAAGCTTCGGATCGATGATTTCCCTGGTATTTGTGGACAAGGTGCTCTCCTCCAGTTGTATGTGCGGCAACCCAATGCGCAGTGCCCAGATTAGTGGGGGCGGGGATTTAAAAACCACTGCCACCCTTCATGCGCGCTTCTTGCCTGGCACGCTTGAGCGATGACTCCTTGGAAGTTGCCCCTGATCGTTGCCGCGATCGCCGCTCCGATCGCCCTTGCCTTCTTGGTCGCCGGCCCGGGGATCGGCCTCGCGGTGGGCGCTCTCTCGAGCATCGCGATCTTGGCAATCGCCGCCGCCCAGCGGCCGCGCGGACCGATCGTCTCGGCGTCCTCGCTCGATTCTCGTCGCTATGTCCTGGTCGTCGTCAGTCGCCCGATCGAGGCCGCGTCAGAGGTTCGGGAGATTGCTCGCGCGGCGGGTATCGAGGGTGGCCAGGCCGGGGCCGAGGTGCTCGTCCTGGCCCCGGCGAGGATCGGCTTTCTCGACCGCTGGGCCTCAGACCTCGAGGCCGCCCGGCGCAGGGCTCAGCAGAACCTCGTCATCACCGTCGCCTCGCTGGCCAAGGCCGGCCTCGTTGCCGAGGCGCGAGTGGGCGATGAGGATCTGGTCCAGGCGGTCGAGGACCAGCTCCAGACCTTCCCCGCGACCGAGGTGATCCTGGCAACCGACGACGCCGGGGAGGATGAGGCCGGAGCCTCCGCCGCGGCGGAGTTGGAGTCCCGGTTGCAGGCCGGGTTCCACCATCTCGTTCTCGAAGCGACCGGAGGCTGAGAGGGGAGGGAGTTGGGGTCGCCTCAGTTGCCGAGCAGTTCGTCGAAGCGGATAGAGGCGTGGCTCGGCATGACGAAGGAATCGCGCCGATGAAGCAGCCCGACCCCGACCAGGTCGCGCACGGCCCGTTCGAGCGCGTCGCGCCGAGCGAAGTCCTCCGGGCGGTCGTCGATCTCGCGGGCCAGCTCCTCGATTGTGATCTGGATCGGGTGTATCGCCAACAGGTGAATGAGGATCGCGGACTCGACTTCGGCGTCTTCGCCCGCGGTGGTGCGAGTGTCATCGGCGTCGTCCACGGAGACATAAGGCGGCAGCTGGCCGAACTCTTCCCCCGCGCCTATACGGGTGGGGTCGCCTTGCCGGCGATCCCGAGGATGTGCTTCGCCCAGTCCTCTTCGACCAGCGATCGGTAGAAATGCTGCATCGAGCCCCGCACCTGTCTTGTCCTCACCAGTTCGAGGACGCCGCAGTCGACCAGGACCCTGACGTGGTAGCTCACGTTGCTGAGTGGCCGGTCGAGGGTCTTGGCCAGGTCGCGGGGACTGGTTTCCCCGGTCGCCATCGTTTTCAGGATCTCCCGGCGCAGCGGATGCTTCAAAGCAACCAGCAGATTGTGTGTGTCAGAACGCTCATGTTTTGCCATGTCGAGCGGCAATATAGAACAAACGAAACGTTTTGTCTGTAGAGGTTCTGTCTTCAGACACAGAAGATGCAGAAATGGAACCGCGTGAGCGCTTCGCTCTCAGTCTTCGAAAGGCGCGTCTGGCCAAGGGCATCTCGCAGGAGGAGCTCGGCTTCCGCTGCTCGCTGCACCGGACCGAGGTCTCGCTGCTGGAGCGCGGTGGCCGCGAGCCGAGGCTGGGGACGATCGTCAAGCTCTGCGGCGCTCTCGACGTCAGCCCCGACGACCTTTGCGCCGGGATCTCCTGGCAGACGAAGTCGACCAGCTACAAGATCGATCGCCCACGTAAGTAGGCGCCGCTCGCCTCAGGCGTCCTCGCGGACGCCGCCCATTTCGCTGAAGACCGCGGTGGCGCCGTCGGCCTCGCGCATCTCGTCGGCGATCACGTGGGAGACGGCGTTGATCAACGCCAGGTGGGTGAAGGCCTGGGGGAAGTTGCCGAGGTGGCGGCCGCTTTCTGCCTCGAGCTCCTCCGCGTAGAGGTCGAGCCAGCCGGCGGCCTCCAGCAGCCGCTCGCAGAGAGCCCGGGCGCGCCGCGGCTCGCCGATCTCCGAGAGCGCCGAGACCAGCCAGAAGGAGCAGATCAGGAAGGTGCCCTCCTCGCCGCTGAGGCCGTCGTCGGTCTCCTCGACCTTGTAGCGGAGGACGAGGCCGTGTTCGGTCAGCTCGCCGGCGATCGCGTCGACGGTCGCGCAGACCCGTGGGTCGTCGGGCGGCAGGAAGCGCAGCAGCGGGATCAGCAGGGTCGAGGCGTCGAGGGCGTCGGTGTCGTAGTGCTGGCGGAAGACGCCGTCGCGTACGCCTTTTTCGAGGATCTCCTCCTTGATCTCGTCGGCTTTGCGCTCCCACTCCTCGGCGATCTCCTCGAAGCCGATCTCACGGGCGAGGCGGGCGCCGCGGTCGACCGCGACCCA
>DATCBF010000233.1:0-4802 GCA_036512025.1 Solirubrobacterales bacterium | reverse complement strand
TCGGCCAGGCGACGGTGAGCAGCGGCTCGTGCAGGCTGCCGGCGACCATCGCCTGGGCGCCGAGGCCATAGCCGCGGCGAAGCACCACCGCGACGAAGGGGACGCGCAGCGCCGCCCCCGTCACCAGCAGCCGCGAGGTGTGGCGCACCAGCCCGGTCGCCTCCGCTTTGGGCCCGACCATCATCCCCGGCGTATCGACCAACGAGACGATCGGCAGGCCGAAGCCGTCGCAGAGCTGCATGAAGCGCGATGCCTTGTCGGCGGCGTTGCTGGTGATCGCCCCCGCCATGTGGCGGGTGTCGTTGGCGATCACGCCGATCGGGCGCCCCTTGATCCGGACCAGCGCAGTGGCCATCTCCGGCGCAAAACGCTCGCGCAGCCAGGTGACCGAGCCCTCGTCGGCGATCGTCTCGACGATCGGCTGCACCGAGTAGGCGCGGCGCCGGCGCTCGGGCACGAGATCGCGGAGCCGGTCCTGATCGGGCGCCGACCCCGGCGCCGTCGCGCCCTGGAAGTAGGCGAGCAGCCGCTTTGCGGCGGCGGCGGCGGCCTGCTCGTCGGCGGCGACCAGATCGACGACCCCGTTGGGCGCCTGCATCTCGATCGGGCCGACATCGTCAGGGTCGACCTTGCCGAGGCCACCGCCCTCGATCATCGCCGGTCCTCCCATGCCGAGCGAGGAGTTCTCGGTGGCGACGATCAGGTCGGAGCAGCCGGCGATCACGGCGTTGCCGGCGAAGCAGCGGCCGGAGACGACGGCGATCCTCGGCACCAGCCCCGACAGCTTCGCCCAGAGGGCGAAGGCCCGGGTGTCGAGCGCCGAGACGACGGGGTAGTCGGTGTCGCCGGGCCGCCCTCCCCCGCCCTCGGCGAAGAAGACCGTGGGCAGCCGCATCCGCTCGATCAGCTCGAAGAGCCTGTCCTTCTTGCGGTGGCCGAGCGCGCCCTGAGTCCCGGCGAGCACCGTGTAGTCGTAGGAGAGGACGGCACAGGCGCTGTCCTCTCCGAAGAGGTCGCCGTTGATCCGGGCAGTCCCGGCGACAAGGCCGTCGGCCGGCGTGCGCTCGATCAGATCCTGCACCCCGCGCCGCCCCCGCTGGGCGGCGATCGCGAAGCGTCCGTACTCGACGAGCGAGCCGGGGTCGACAAGGTCGGCGATGTTCTCACGCGCGGTCCGCGCGCCGCCGGCGTGACGGCGATCGACCGCCTCCTCTCTCGCCGCGTCCTCGGTCAGGGCGCGGCGGGCAAGCACCTCGTCCAGGTCCCTGCGCTCCATGACCCTAGGAGAGCTGCTTGGCGAGCCGCCGCAGCGCCTTGGCGTAGGGACGGCGAGCGAACGCTCGCGCCAGCGGCGGGCTGAGCCGGTCGGTTTTCGACATCTTTAGCCAGTCGAGCTCCAGGCTGACCTTGGTGTCGCCGCCAGGCTGCTCGGCGAGCGTGTAGCTGTGGCGCATGCTGCGCTTGCCTCCGGCGCTGTCGGCTTCGACGACGATCTTGCCCGGCCCGGCCTCGATGATCTTGAAGTCGGTCCAGTCCTGTGAGCCTTTGGTGTTTGCCCTGGCGTAGGCCTCGGCCCCGACGCCCCGCTTCGGCCCGGAGAATTTCCAGTCGACAAGCATCTGACCCATGAAGCTCTCGTGATTGGACATCGCCTCGAGGAATTCAGAGACCTCGGCCGGCGACTTCGCCACAGTGGCCGAAACGGTGACGGGCTTCATCGCCCGATCCTATGGACTCCATACCTGAGATGGGTGACCCCGGGCGCGTCGACGACGCGAAGGGGCTCCAGCTCGATGTCGGCGCCTTCGAGGCTGTCGAAGAGCCGGGAACCGTCGCCGAGCAGGACCGGGACGACGTTGAGCTGGAGCTCGTCGATCAGCCCGGCCCGCAGATACTGCCGGGCAACATCGGCGCCGCCGCCGAGCTTGACGTCCCTACCCCCCGCGGCCTCCTTCGCCAGCTCCAGTGCCGACTCGATGCCGTCGCTGACGAAGGTGAAGGTCGTGCCGCCCTGCTTCTCCAGCGGCTCACGCGGGTGGTGGGTGAGCACGAAGACGGGTGTGTGGAAGGGAGGGTCCTCGCCCCACCAGCCACCCCAAGGCTCGTCGCCCCAGGGCCCGGGGCCGCCGCCGAACATGTTGCGGCCCATCACCGTGGCGCCGATGTTGTCGAGCGATTCCTCGATGATCTCGGTGCTGGCGTTGACCTCCCCGCCCTCCTCACCGTGTGGCTCGCGCCAGGCGGCGAGCTTGAAAACCCACTCGTGAAGCCGCATCGCCCCTTCGCCGAGCGGATGCTCCTCGCTCTGGTTGGGCCCGGCGACGAAGCCGTCGACCGAGATCGAGATTTCGAACCTCAGCTTTGCCATATGTGATCCCTTCATGTCGCGGTGGGGGGGCCGGCGCCAGGGGCGGTCCGTTCGAGCGCCGGCCAGCCGACGTCGCGCTCGCGGGCGGCCTCCTCGGCCGCGATGCCGCCTCGGATGCCGAACAGCCGCTTGGCAGAGACAAGGTAGACGAGGATCGCGAGGTTGATCAGCAGCGCCGTGACCTTGAACGGTGAGACCGTCGTCGTCAGCTCATACACCTCCAGCGGCAGGAATAACGCGGTCGCGATGAAAGTCAGGTACTCGGCCCAGCGACGCTGGTACCAGAGCCCCACCGCCTCTGCCCCCTCGACCAGCGCGTAGGCAAAGAGCACGATCCCGAGCACGTGCAAGGTGTTGGACTTGAGCGTGAACAGCTCGTCTAGATCGTGAAGGACGCCTGTGTGGCTGCCCTGCGCGGACCCTCCTCCGACCTCGCCCTGGATGTCGGCGAGGACGCGGTAGAAGCGGTGCTGGAGCTCGTGCTGATGGGCAGCGACGAAAAAGGCGAGCACCGCGAGGAAGGCGAGCACGACGAAGTGGATAGCCCGGTCGATCGCGATCGCCCGCAGGACGATTTTGTCGCGCAGGGGTCGGCCGCGAACGGGCACGGGGATCCGCTCAAGAGGCGGAAGGTGGGGCAACGACGGCTCGGCCGGAGGTGGCAGCGCCAACCAGCTGTCGCAGCGAAGGCAGCGGTGCCAGCGGACGCCGCCGGCCTCACGCGCGACGACCGAGTCCCGCGGGCGAACCTCGGCGACGTCGGTGCCGACCAGCAGATGCCCACGGGCGCCGCAGACGAGCAGCTCGTAGTGGAACCTGGGACGGAAGCGCTTCGGCTTCTCGACTCCCGGCGCGGGGGCGAAAGGAACGGGGTCGCTCACGCCCCGACCCTATCCGTGGCAACCGGGCCCACGGCATGGCCACCATCCTTCGATTCAGCCCTGTGGGCCCCGATCGAGTCGTGTCAGCCACGCCTCGATCGCCTCGGCGGTTGCCTCGGCGCTGTCCGCAATCAGGGCAAAGTGATCGCCGGAGATCTCAACGATTTCCTCAGCCGGCCGGCCGGCTGCCCCGCCGTTCCGCGCCGGCGCCGCGCCCAGCCTCTCGCTCGCGCGAAGCATCAATTCCGGCGAAGCGAGCGAGGCCCGCTGTCTTTCTGAGAGCAGGCGGATGTAGGCGCCCATCTTGATCAGGTGATCGTCGTCGATCGCGATCGCCTCGTGGTCCATCTCGAAGAGCCTGCCGATGATGTTGGAGAAGATTTCGCCCATGCTGTCCTCGGGGAGGTCGAGGTCGAGGTCGATCATCGCCAGGCCGAGCGGCGCCGTCCCTTCGCTCTCGAGCTTCGCCGTCAGAGAATGGGCCAGGACGCCGCCGCTCGAGTAGCCGACGACGACGAACGGGTCCTCCCCGGCGGCCTCGAGGACGGACTTGGCGAGCACCTCGACTGCCAGGTCCCATGAGGCAGGCAGGGGCTCGCCCCGGCGAAAGCCCGGCAGGGAGAGCGCCGTCAGGGCCCTGCGACCCTCGAGCGCTCGCGCGATCTTCACGAACTGGTGCGGACCGGCGCCGACGACGAAGGACGGGATGCAGATGAGACGCGGCGAGGCCCCGCCGGATGAGATCTGTATCCCGAGCGGCGGCTCGTCGAACTCATCGAGCGACCGGAAGGACGGATGGAATTCCGAGGCCTGAGCCAGCAGCGGCGCCATCTCGGCGGCCCTGCCCTGCCGGTGGGCATGAGAGACAAGCGTCCTGAAGGTGGCGTCCCCAGAGGCCTGCTTGCCATTCGCGCTTCCCGGCCTCTGTTCGGCAAGGCTGTCCAGCAAGCACACGGAGATGGCCCTGGACGTCGGATGGTCGAAGGCCAGGGTCGGCGGAAGCTGCATGGCCGTGACCGCGGCGAGGCGATTGCGCAGCTCGACCGCGCCAAGGGAATCGAGGCCAAGTTCGAGCAGCGCGCGATCCGGGTCAATCGCCTCGGGGGAGTGGGCAAGGATGGCTCCGACATGCTCGCGGACAGCCGTCAGGACCAGAGCCTCTCGCTCTGCCTTCGAGACCGCGGCGAGGCGACGGGCGAGGGAGCCGGTGGCCGCCTTCGCCCGGCGAGCCTGGCTATGGACCAGGCCCGAGAGCAGAGGCGGCAGGATCCCGGTGCGAGCGAGGGAGCCCAGGGTGACTGTGTCCAGCGGGATCGCGACGGTGAAGGGTCGCGCCTGGGACTGGGCGCGGTCAAGGAGCTCCAGGCCCTTCTCGTCGGAGAGCGTCACCAGGCCAACTCGTTTGAGACGTTCCTTGTCCGCCTCAGAGAGCTCGGCGGTCAGCTCGCTCTCCCGCTCCCACGCCCCCCAGGCGATCGAGGTGGCGGGGAGGCCTTCCGAATGGCGGCGCTGGGCAAGGGCGTCGAGGAAGGAGTTGGCGGCGGCGTAGTTGC
>DATCBF010000232.1:0-2554 GCA_036512025.1 Solirubrobacterales bacterium | reverse complement strand
CCAACTACGGCCCGATCGAGCTCGAGCTCTTCGCCGCCGACGCACCCACGACCGTCGAGAACTTCACGAAGCTGGCCCGGGACGGCTTCTACGACGAACTGGTCTTCCACCGGGCGATCCCCGACTTCATGATCCAGGGGGGTTGTCCCGAGGGAACCGGCACCGGTGGGCCGGGATACACCTTCGAGGACGAGTTCAACGACAACAAGGTCGTCCGCGGGGCGCTGGCGATGGCCAACGCCGGCCCCAACACCAATGGCTCGCAGTTCTTCATCGTCACCGCCGGGGCCGCTCCCTGGCTCGACGGCAAGCACACCGTGTTCGGCACCGTCGTCGACGGCATGGACGCCGTCGACGCGATCGAGGGCACGCCGACCGACGGCCGCGACAAGCCGGTCGAGCCGCAGGTCATCGAGCGGGTCGAGCTCTCCGAGTAAGCAGGGTTGACCTCGCGGCGGTTGGGCGTGGGGTTTCCCAGGGGCGGATGGCGGGTGGGCCTCTGCGGGAATTGACCACCATGCGCTTTGCGCATGGTGGCTGCGCCGCGCATTCACCGGATTGCATTGCCGCCGCTTCGCGACATTCCCGCAGAGGCCCACCCGCCATCCGCCCTCGAAGCACGCCGAGCTTCAAGCAACCCCGAGTCTAGAAGCGGCTGCTGAACCCGGAAGGGTGTTTTTAAGCTTGGCGGATCAGCCTGGTTCGGGCGCGAGGTCTTCTGGCCCCAGCTCGTCCGGCCTGGTGTGGCCGCTGAGCGCCATCGTCAGGTCGAACTCGGCCAGCAGCATCCGCAGCACCGCCTCGACTCCGGCCTCGCCGTCGAGCGCCAGGCCCCAGAGGTATGGGCGGCCGACCAGCGCCGCGTCGGCTCCCAGGGCCAGGGCCTTGAAGACGTCGGCGCCGCCGCGGACGCCGCTGTCGAGCAGGATCGTGGCGCGCTCGCCGACCGCCTCGACGACGGCGGGCAGGGCATCGAGCGAGGCGATCTCGCCGTCGATCTGGCGGCCGCCATGGTTGGAGACGAGGACGCCGTCGGCGCCGCGCTCGACCGCTTCGCGGGCGTCGTCGGGGTGGAGGATGCCCTTGACGACGATCGGCAGCTCGGTCATCTCGCGCAGCTGGGCAAGCTTGTCCCAGGTCAGCGAGGGGTTGACGTAGACGCCGACGAAATGGCCGGTCGCCGCGCCGGGGTCCTCCTCCGGCGTTTTCTCCAGCTGCGAGCGAAAGACCGGGTCCTGGAAGAAGTTGGCATTGCCGATCCCCTCCAGGAAGGGGAGCCAGGCGCGCTGCAGGTCGCGCGGCTTCCAGCCCGGGATGAAGGTGTCGACGGTAAGGACGATCGCGCTGTAGTCGGCTGCCTCGGCCCGGCGCACGATGCTGGCGGCGATCTCTTCGTCGCCGGGCCAGTAGAACTGGAACCAGCGCCGGCCGTCGCCACTCGCCTCGGCGATCTCCTCCAGCGTCGCGTGGGAGGCGGTGCTGGCGATCAGCGGCAGGCCGACCCGGGCGGCGGCACGGGCCGTGGCCGGCTCGCCGTCCTCGTGGACGATCTTGTGGATCCCGATCGGCGCCAGCATCACCGGCGCCGGCATCGCCGTGCCCAGCACCGTGCAGGAGAGGTCGCGGTCGGCGACGTCGCGCATCATCCGCGGCACGATCCGGCGCCGGCGGAAGGCATCGAGGTTGGCCCGCATCGTGTCCTCGCCGCCGGCGCCGGCAAAGACGTAGGCGGCGGCGCGATCCTCCATCGCCTCGTGGGCGGCGCCCTCCAGCTCGGCGACCGAGATCGGGACCGACGGGTCCTCGCCGATCAGGCCGCGGGCGTAGATCTCCCTGAAGTAGTCGCCGAAGTCGGTCACGGCCGGGACGCTACTCGCTTACAGGGGCCTCTTTGCCGGAGCGCCGCTCCTGGCGCCGTCGCAGCCCCTCGCCGGGGCGCCAGAGGCTGACCAGCCCGGCGACCAGGGTGACGAGGAAGATCTGGCCGATCATCATCTCCAGGCCGGCGACCATCCGCCCCGGCTGGCCCGCTGGGACGAGGTCGCCGTAGCCGGTCGTGGTCAGCGTCGTGTAGCTGAAGAAGAGGAAGTCGCCGCCTTTGGCGTGGGCGGTCTCGCTGAAGAAGACACCGCCCTGGAGGCGGTCGATCGTGCCGTAGGCGAAGGTGAAGAGGATGCCGAGGATGGTGTAGACGCTGATCGCGCCGAGGATCGTCCTGAAGCCGACTTCGGCCGAGGTGACGACCCGGCGCAGGATCGCCAGGCTGGCCAGGGTGAGCAGCGCGATCTCGATGAAGGAGGCGATGTTGAGCCAGAGGTGGCCGCCGGTTATCGCCCCGATGACGGCGAGCAGAACCGACAGCGCCGAGGATGGGATCGCGATGTTGAGGGTGATCCGGTGGGCTTCGGAGCTGGTCAGCGCGACGACCGAGGTGGCGCTGGCCGAGAGGGTGATGATGACCGCCGACCAGCCGTGGTTGGAGAGCAGCGAGGCGAGGACGTAGGTGGTCAGCACCAGGACCAAGACGAGCCCGTAGGCGTCGCTGATCCGCTCC
>DATCBF010000231.1:0-4380 GCA_036512025.1 Solirubrobacterales bacterium | reverse complement strand
CTCAAGAAGGAGGGGGTCGAGGTCAAATACGCAATTCATCCGGTCGCGGGCCGCATGCCGGGCCACATGAACGTGCTTCTCGCCGAGGCCGACGTGCCCTACGAGCAGCTGCGGGAGATGGAGGACATCAACCCCGAGATGCCACGTACCGACGTCGCCGTGATCGTCGGCGCCAACGACGTCACCAACCCGGCCGCCAAAAATGACCCCGACAGCCCGATCGCGGGCATGCCGATCATCGAAGTCGACCAGGCCCAGCAGGTGATCGTGATCAAGCGCTCGCTCAGCCCCGGCTTCGCCGGCATCGACAACGACCTCTTCTACGAACCGAACACGTCGATGCTGTTCGACGACGCGAAGAAGGCCGCTGCCGAGATCGCGGCCGAGATTCAGAACCTCTAAGTCGTCACACGGCCACGCGCCTTCTGGCGCTGACGACACACACATGTAGCGGCGGCGCTCCTAGCGTCGAGGGATGCGGTCCGAGCGAGGCCAGTCGACGGTCGAGTGGGTGGGAATGCTGCTTGTCGTCGCCCTGCTGCTCGCGGGCCTGGTGGCGGCGGGGGTGGCGGTTCCCGGCGCCGCCCTGGCGCGTGAGATCGCCTCGCGAATTCTCTGCTCAGCCTCGTTTGCCGACGGCTGTGGTGACGAGCCGACGCTGATCGCCGACTATGGCAGCGAAGTCGGCAGGCTGGTCCGCGAGCACATGCCGACGCTCGCCTTCGAGCAGGGCTCGCGCGCCGTCCCGATCGACTTCAGGCGCTGTCGCAGCAGCAGCTGCGGTGACGGCTCGGCCGATGGCCTGGAGCACCGGACCGATGCCGGTCTCGCGGTCAGCGCCTTCGTCCACGTCGTCGACTGCAGGGCCGGCGCCTCGGAAGAGGCCGAGGCCAATGGCTACGACTGCTCCGGGGACCGTGTCGGCAATCTCTACATCCAGTACTGGACCTACTACGCCGACTCCGCCACCCTGCGCGGCGTCCCGATCGTCGGCGAGGAGGGCTTCCACGCCGACGACTGGGAGGGTGTCCAGATTCGGATCAGGCCCGACGGCTCGGTCGACGAGCGTGCCTCCTCCCACGACGGCTACAACTACGCCCGCAGCGACGGCAACTGGGGCTCGGATGCCGGCATCGATCCGCTCAAGGACCTCGCTGAACTGGCCGGCGCCCGCAACCCCGACGGCTGGGGCCCGGAGACGCACTTACTCCTCGTCTCCGGCGGCAGCCACGCCGGCAACGCGGTCGGCCTGCCCAGCATCGACCACTTCACCCCCGGCCGGAGGGTTCACCTAATTCCAATGGAGTCGGTCGCTGCCACCAGCAGCGACCATTTCGCGATCAGTCCCCCATGGCTCAAGAAAGTCTGGCGCGACCCGGAGGCAAGCGGCACCGATTGAAGCCACGAGTGCACCGTTGTTCATCTGGGCGATGAAAAAAGGTGCGCTCGACGATTACCTCGGCGGCATCCTCAGGGCCCCGTCGAGCCGGATCGTCTCTCCGTTGAGCATCGGGTTGGCGACTATCTGACCGACCAGCCTTGCGTACTCCTCGGGGCGGCCGAGGCGGGAGGGGAAGGGGATGCCGGCGCCGAGCGCGGTGCGCGCTTCCTCGGGCAGGGCGGCAAGCAGCGGGGTGTCGAAGAGGCCGGGAGCGATGGTGACTACGCGGATGCCGCGCGAGGCCATGTCGCGGGCGGCGGGGAGGGTCATGCCGACAACTCCGCCCTTGGAGGCGGCGTAGGCGACCTGGCCGATCTGGCCGTCATAGGCGGCGATCGAGGCGGTGTTGACGCAGACACCGCGCTCACCTTCGTCGTCGGGCTCGTTTTCGCTCATCGCGGCGGCGGTGAGGCGGAGCACGTTGAAGGTTCCGATCAAGTTGACCTTGACTACGTTGGAGAAGTACTCGAGGTTGTGGGCCCCGCCCTTGTGCGCGACCCGCTCTGCCCATCCGATCCCGGCGCAGCAGACCGAGATCCGCAGTCCGCCGCCGGCGGAAGCAGCTCGCTCGACAGCAGCGCTGACGGCCCCGGCGTCGGTGACGTCGGCCTCGACGAATGTGGCTCTCTCGCCCAGGTCGGCTGCCAGCGCCGCGCCTTTCTCGCCGTTGAGGTCGGCGATTACCACGTTGGCGCCCGCTGTTATCAGCGCTCGCGACGTCGCCTCGCCCAGTCCGGAGGCCCCTCCCGCGACCAGCGCGCTCTTCCCCTCGATCTGCATCCGGATCGAGACCCTATAGACCGAACCGGGGAATCCCGGTTTACACACCTCGCGAACTCACCCCGCTAGGGTTTTCGGATCGCCACCGGGGTGACGGCAAGATCCAAGGATGAGATCGCAGGGCGCCTCGCGGAGGCGCGACAGCGGACGCTGGAGCTGATCGAGCCACTCGACGACGACCAGCTCAACCGCGTCTACTCGCCGATCCTCAGTCCGCTCGCCTGGGATCTCGGCCACATCGCCAACTTCGAGGAGCTCTGGCTGGTGCAGGCGGTCGGGGGGCGCGAGCCGCTGCATGGCGACCTTGGTCGCTTCTATGACGCGATCGAGAACCCGCGCAAGACCCGCGGCGAGCTGCCGATCTTGCGCGATGCCGACCTGCGCGCTTACCTGGCCGACGTCCGCGAGCGCACGCTCGAGGTCTTGGATGGGGTTGATCTCGACAGCAGCCGTGATCCGCTGCTGCAGGAAGGCTTTGTCTACGAGATGCTGCTCGCCCACGAGCTCCAGCACCACGAGACGATGCTGCAGTTGCTGCAGATGGTCGATGGCTACGAGCCGATCTTCAGTGACCCGACGGCGGCGATGTCGGGGGGCCCGGAGATGGTCTCGATCGCTGGCGGCGAGCAGATGATCGGCGCTGGTCCCACCGGTTTCGCCTACGACAACGAGCGCTCGCGCCACACGATCGAGCTCGAAGATTTCGAGATCGATCGAACCCCGGTCGCCAACTCCGCCTATATCCGGTTCATGGAGGAGACCGCCGCCGAGGCGCCGCTTTACTGGGAACGTGACGGCGAGGGTGGATGGGTCCGTGCCGCGATGGGACGGGTGGAGCCCGTCGATCCGGCCAAAGCCGTCATCCACGTCTCCTGGCACGAGGCCGACGCCTTCGCCCGCTGGGCGGGAAAGCGCCTGCCGACCGAGCGAGAGTGGGAGGCGGCGCGACCGGGCTTGGAGATGGTCGGACAGGTCTGGGAGTGGACCCGCTCGGATTTCCTTGCCTATCCGGACTTCAAGGCGTTCCCCTACCCCGAGTACTCCGAGGTCTTTTTCGGCGACGAGCACAAGGTCCTACGGGGAGGGTCATGGGCTACGCATCGCCATGTCGTCCGTCCCAGCTTTCGCAACTGGGACCTGCCCGAGCGGCGGCAGATCTTCTCTGGCATACGCTGCGCGAGGAGCCTCTGAGCGCAGTGATCCGATCTCGAATCTCGCACGCAAGGACGTAGCACCAAGCATGGAGTCCGACACCGCCCCCGACCAGATCGCGATCGAGGTCCACCTCGCCGCCGACCGCGAAGCCGCGATGGCACGCGATGTCCGGCTCGGACTCTCGATGGATCCTAAGGAGCTCTCGCCGAAGTACTTCTACGACGAGCGTGGCTCTCAGCTCTTCGAGCAGATCACCGAGCTTGACGAGTACTACCCGACCCGGGCCGAGCGCTCGATCCTGATTGAGAGTTCTGGCGAGATCGTCACTGCTGCCGGTGAGCCCGACACGCTGGTCGAGCTCGGCTCGGGCTCGGCGACAAAGACGCGCCACCTGCTGAGCGCGATGTCGGCCGCCGGCTGTCTCGACACCTACGTCCCGGTGGATATTTCCGAGGAGATCACCCATGAAACTGCCGACAGCCTGGTGCAGGAGTACCCGGGCCTGGCGATCCGCGGCCTGGTCTGTGACTTCGAGCAGGATCTGGAGCGGATCCCATCCACCGGCGAAGGGCGCCTGGTCGTCTTCCTGGGAGGGACGATCGGCAACCTCTACCCAGACGCCCGTCGTGAGTTCCTGTTGCGGATCGCGGCGATGCTGGGCCCGCGGGACCGACTCTTGCTCGGGACCGACCTGGTCAAGGAGAGTGGCCGCCTCGAGGCCGCCTACGACGACAGCAGCGGCGTCACCTCAGAATTCAACAAGAACGTCCTCTCGGTTCTTAACCGCGAGCTCGGGGCCGACTTCGACCTCGATGCCTTCGAGCATGTTGCCCGCTACGACAGCGAGGAGGCGCGGATGGACATTCGCCTACGCTCGCGGGCCGAGCAGACGGTTCGGTTCGACGACCTCGAGATGGACGTGACCTTCGCCGCCGGCGAGGAGATGCGGACCGAGATTTCCAGCAAGTTCACCCGCGAGCGGCTCGAGGCTGTCTACGAGGAGG
>DATCBF010000230.1:0-2047 GCA_036512025.1 Solirubrobacterales bacterium | reverse complement strand
CCCGTGAGGCTACAGGGAACGGCGTAATCCTGGTTGACTGGCCAGTCGACAGGTCTTGCTCTGAAGTTTGCATTTAGTCTCCCCGGCGCGGGGGCAATGCAACTTCACCAATTCGACATCACGTATATAGGCGGCCCGACGGCGCTGATCGAGATCGGTGGCCTGCGCTTGCTGACCGATCCGACCTTCGATGCGCCCGGCAAGCGCTATCACTTCGGCTGGGGGACGATGTCGCGCAAGCTGCAGGCGCCGGCGGTCGCGGCCGATGCGCTCGGCCGCATCGACGCGGTCCTGCTCAGCCACGATCACCACGGTGACAACCTCGACCCCGCCGGCCGCGAGCTGCTGCCTTCGCTGGGGAAAGTCATCACGACCCCATCCGGCGCCCGGCGCCTGGGGGGCGACTCGATGGCGTTGGAGCCTTGGTCCTCGACGACGCTGACGACGCCCGACGGCGCCGCGGTCAAGGTGACAGCGACCCCCTGCCGTCACGGGCCGCCGCTGAGCAGGCCGCTGGTCGGCGAGGTGATCGGCTTCGTCCTCGAGTGGGAGGGCCAGGGCAACGGGGCCCTCTGGATCTCCGGCGACACCGTCTACTTCAAAGGCGTGACCGAAGTCGGCCGCCGCTTCGATATCGGCACCGCCCTGATCCACCTCGGCGGCGTCCGCTTCCCGGTCACCGGCCCGGCCAGGTACACGATGAACGCGGCCGAGGCCGCCCGCGTCGCCCGCGAGTTCGACCTGAAGACGCTGCTGCCGATTCACTACGAGGGCTGGAAGCACTTTCGCCAGGGCCGCGGCGACGTCGAGCCCGCCTTTGCGGAGGAGGGAATAGCCGATCGCGTCCACTGGCTGAGCGCCGGCAAGTCAGAGGCGATCGAGGTCTAGGAGAGCTTGGTCGAGTCGGAGCAGACGTTGCGCGCGGCGTACCGGGCATTCAACGCCCGTGACCTCGAGGCGGCGGTTGCGGTGATGCACCCCGACGTCGACTGGCCAAATGCCTGGGAGGGCGGCCGCGTCCTCGGCCATGAGGCCGTGACCGCCTACTGGGCCCGTCAGTTCGAGGCGATCTCCAGTCAGGTGGAGCCCGAGCGTTTCCACGAGGAGCCCGACGGGGCGATCACGGTGACCGTCCACCAGGTCGTTCATGACGCGAAGACAAGAGAGCCGATCTCAGATGCCCGCGTCTTGCACCGGTACCGGATGCAAGCCGGGCTGATCGTCCGGATGGACGTTCTGGACGGGTCGCCGGGCGAGGGCGATTCCCGCTAGTTGAGCCTGACGCCGCCATCCGGCGTCAGCTGCCAGTGCGGGTTGTGGGCGATCTCCCAGGGGTGGCCGTCGGGGTCGATCAAGACCGCGCTGTAGCCGCCCCAGAAGGTCTCGGCCGGCTCGCGGCCGATCGTCGCCCCGGCGGCTCGAGCCTCCTCCGTGGCGGCGTCGACCTCCGCCGGCGAGCCCAGGTTGAGCGCCAGGGTCGCGCCGCCCCAGCCGCCGCCGTCCTCGACGCAGCTGTCCTCGGCAAGCCTGGCGCGATCCCAGAGGGCCAGCACCATGTCACCCGCCTGGAAGAAGACGACGTCTTCGCCGGGCTCGGCCCCGGTGGTCCAGCCCAGCGCTTCGTAGAAGCCGCGAGCCCGGCCGAGGTCGGCGACACCGAGGGTGATCACGTTGACCCGCTGCTTCATCGGCTCATTGTTCCAGTCGCGATCGCCGCCAGTTCGCCGGGTCCGAGCAACGCCAGCAGGGCGCCGCCGTCGACGATCGCGAGGCCGCCCTTGCGCAGCTTCACCTTGGCGCCGGTGAGGCGGCCGACCTCACCGGAGAAGTCGGGCTCGTGACCGACCAGCAGGACGGCGCCACGGCCGGCGCTGAGGGCGTGGGAGTCGAAGCGGCCGCCACGCAGCTCGGGCAGGGTCTCGGCAGTTAAGCCGAGCTGCTCGCAGGCTAGTCGTGCCGTCTCGACGGCTCGGACCTTGGGGCTCGTCAGGCAGGCGTCGACCTTGGCGCCGAGGGCAGCCAGGGCGACCCCCGCGGCCTTTGCCTG
>DATCBF010000229.1:0-4520 GCA_036512025.1 Solirubrobacterales bacterium | reverse complement strand
CGTCGAGCGCCTCGTCGGTTTGGAGATCCCGGAGCGGGCCAAGTACCTGCGGGTGATCTTCCTCGAGCTGAACCGGATCCACTCCCACCTGGTCTGGCTGGGTACGACAGCGCTCGACCTCGGCGCGATCTCGATGCTCTGGTACTGCTTCCGCGAGCGCGACAAGATCCTCGACCTCTTCGAAATGGCGGCCGGGCAGCGGATGCACACGCGCTACTTCCAGGTCGGCGGCGTGATCGAGGACATCCCGGTCGGCTTCGAGCGCAAGCTGCGCGAGTTCGTCGACGAGATGCCCACCCGGGTCGAGCAGTACCAGGCGCTGCTGGACCGCAACGAGATCTTCCTCTCGCGAACCAAGGACGTCGGCATCGTCTCCCGCGAGCGGCTGCTTGAGCTGGGCGTGACCGGGCCGCTGCTGCGCGCCGCCGGCGAGCCCTGGGACCTGCGCAAGGCCTTCGACTACCTCTGCTACCCGGAGATGGACTTCAAGATCCCGGTCGGCACCGTCGGCGACGGCTACGACCGCTACCGGGTGCGACTGGCGGAGATGGTCGAGTCGACGCGAATCGTTAAACAGGCGCTGGAAGGCCTGCCCGAGGGCCCGCACATCGCCGACGACCGCAAGTACGTGCTGCCGCCGCGCTCGGAGCTGCCGACCTCGATGGAGTCGCTGATCCACCACTTCAAGCTCGTCACCGAGGGCTTCCGGGTCGAGCCGGGCGAGGTCTACTACGCGATCGAGTCGCCGCGCGGCGAGCTCGGCTGCTTCGTCCTCGCCGACGGCTCCTCGAAGCCCTCCCGCGTCCACTTCCGCGACCCCAGCTTCGTCAACCTGCAGGCCTTCAGGGACATGTCGATCGGCGGCTACGTCGCCGACATGATCGCCAGCCTCGGGATGCTGGACCCGATCCTGGGCGGGGTGGACCGGTGAGCCAGGACAACGCGAGCCTGCCCGTCGACCAGGCGCTGACCGAGGGCCGCGTCCCCGGCCGCACCGAGGAGGGCATCCCCGAGCTGCACGAAGTCGCCTGCCCGCCCGAGCTGCGGGAGCGGATCGAGACCCTGATGTCGCGTTATCCCGATCGCAAATCGGCCTCGATCCCGGCGCTCTGGGCGGTGCAGCGGCTCTACGGCTGGTGCACGCCGGAGGGGATCCGCCAGGCCGCCGCGGTGATGAAGGTGACGCCCGCCTATCTGGAGTCGGTAGCCAGCTTCTACGACCTGCTCCACACCGACCCGGTCGGGGCCCACAAAGTCGCCGTCTGCACCAACATCAGCTGCTGGATGCGGGGCGGCGACGAGCTGCTCGACGCCTTTCGCGCCGCCGCCGCGGGCAAGGATGCCGAGATCTTTGTCACCGGCTTCGAGTGCCTGGGCGCCTGCGACCTGGCGCCGATGGCCTCGATCGACGAGCGCTACTTCGGCCCGCTGGAGGCCGCCGACGCCGCCAACGCGATCGGCCAGATCGAGGCCGGCGCCGAGGTGCTGCCGGAGAAGGCGCTGGCGAAGCGGCCGCTGCCGGGAGGCCCCGATGCCTGAGACGCGGATGCTGCTCAAAAACGCCGAAGACCCGGCGCTGCGGACGATCGCCGGCTACAAGGGCTACGGCGGCTACGCGACCCTGGAGAAGGCCTACCGCGAGATGGAGGCCGACGAGGTCCTCAAAGAGCTCGAGGACTCGGGCCTGCGCGGCCGCGGCGGCGCCGGCTTCTCGATGGGCAAAAAGGCGAGCTTCCTGCCCCGCGGCGAGGTCGACAAGTACCTCTGCTGCAACGCCGATGAGTCCGAGCCCGGCGCCTTCAAGGACCGCGAGCTGATGCAGCGCAACCCGCACCAGCTGATTGAGGGGATCGCGATCGCCGCCCTCGCCGCCGATATCGGCCACGCCTTCATCTTCATCCGCGGCGAGTACGACTCGCAGGCCGATGTCCTCGACGCCGCGGTCGCCGAAGCCTACGAGGCGGGTTATCTCGGGCAAGACATCCTGGGGACGCACCGCGACCTCGAGCTGGTCGTCCACCGCGGCGCCGGCGCCTACATCTGCGGCGAGGAGACGGCGCTGCTTGACGCGCTCGAGGGCAAGCGCGGCAACCCGCGGCTGAAGCCGCCCTTCCCGGCGGTGCAGGGCCTCTACGGCGGGCCGACCCTGATCAACAACGTCGAGACCCTTTCGAATGTGCCCCACATCGTCTCCCACGGCGCCGAGTGGTTCAAAGGCTTCGGCACCGAGCAGTCGCCCGGGACCAAGGTCGTCTCGATCTCCGGCGGCGTCCGCCGCCCCGGCAACTACGAGGTCGAGCTGGGGATCCCGACCCGCGAGCTGATCTACGGCCTCGCCGGCGGCCCTCGCGAGGGCCGCGAGATCAAGGCCTTCTACCCCGGCGGCTCCTCCTCCCCGGTGCTCACCGCCGAGGAGGGCCTCGACCTCCCCTACAGCTTCGAGGCGATGGCGGAAGCCGGCTCGATGCTCGGCTCGGGCTCGATCATCGTCGCCGACGACCGCGTCTCGATCCCGCACATGGCGCTGCGCACGGCGCGCTTCTACCACCACGAGTCCTGCGGCAAGTGCACCCCCTGCCGCGAGGGCACGAACTGGACGGTGAAGATGCTGGAGCGGGTCGTCCGCGGCGAGGCGACGCCGATGGACCTCGACATCATCAGCTCGGTCCAGGAAAACATCATCGGCCACTGCCTCTGCGTGCTCGGCGACTCGATGGCAATGCCGGTCAGCGCCATGGTCCGCAAGTTCCGTCAAGAGTTTGAGGACGTGATCGCCAGCGCTAGCGACGAAGTCGCGGTGCAGATGGTGCAAGGTGGCCAGGGCGGTGGCGCATCTGCCGGCGACAGCGGACGCGAAGCGGAGCAGTCGCCGGTTTATGGGGCATCGACGTGAGCGGCAAAGAGGTGACGCTGATCATCGACGGCCGCGAGGTGACCGCGACCGAGGGCGAGATGCTGCACGACGCGGCGACCCGCGGCGACGTCGAGATCCCGGTCTTCTGTTACGAGCCGAAGCTGGGCGCGCCGGTCGGCGCCTGCCGCATGTGCCTGGTCGAGATCGAGGGGATCCCGAAACTGCAGACCTCCTGCTCGACCCCGGTCCGCGACGGCATGGTCGTCCACACCCGCACCGAGCAGGTCAAACACGCCCAGAGCGCGGTGGTCGAGTTCCTCCTCGTCAACCACCCGCTCGACTGCCCCGTCTGCGACAAGGGCGGCGAGTGCCCGCTGCAGGACATCACGCAGGGCTGGGGGCCGGGCAAAAGCCGGGTGATCGACGAAAAGCGCCACTTCCAGAAGCCGATCGAGCTCTCGCCGCTGGTCGCGATCGACCGCGAGCGCTGCATCCTCTGCTACCGCTGCGTGCGCTTCAGCCAGGAGGTCGCCGAGGACGAGCAGCTGCAGCTGCTGGAGCGCGGCGACCGCAGCTTCGTCGGCACCTTCGACGACCGCCCCTACATCGCCCCCTTCCACGGCAACATCACCGAGCTCTGCCCGGTCGGAGCGCTCACCTCCTACACCTACCGCTTCCGCGCCCGGCCCTGGGACATCGAGCAGGCCGGCTCGGTCTGCACCCTCTGCCCGAGCCAGTGCAACGTCAGCTTCACCGTCCGCGACGAGCAGGTCAAACGGGTGCTGGGCCGCGACAACGCCGAGGTCGACGACGGCTGGCTCTGCGACCGCGGCCGCTACGGCTTCGAGATGTTCGGCGCCGAGCAGCGGATCGACGGCCCCCGGCTCAAAGGCGACGCCGCGGCGGACTGGGACACCGCGGTCGCCAAAGCCGCAGCGGGCCTGCGGGCGGCGGGCGAGGCAACGGCCGCGATCGTCGGCGACGCCTCCAACGAGGAGGGCTACCTGCTGCAGCGCCTCATCCGCGAGGCGCTCGGCGGCGCCGACATCGACCACCGCGCCACGGGCGGCCCCGGCCGCGAGTCACTGATCCGCCTGGCCCAGCCCAGCATTTCAGCCAAGGTTCGCGACATCGACGAGGCCGACGCGATCCTCGTGCTCGGCACCGATCCTCTGCACAGCTCCCCGATCCTCGACCTCAGGATCCGCAAGGCGATCCGCCGCAACGGCGCCCGCCTGGCGGTGGCCACCGAGCGCCCGACCCCGCTCGACGGCGGCGCCGTCGAGGCAGCCCGCTACCGCCCGGGCCAGGCGGCCGCCTTCCTCACCGAGCTGACCGGCGCCCTCGCCGAGAAGCCGGACCCGGCATCGAGCGAGGCGGCCGGCATCGCCGGCCTCCTCGGCGACGCCAAGAGCGTCGTCATCCTCTGGGGCGAGCGGATCGGCCGCAACGGCGTCGACGCCCTCTTCGACCTGGCCTCAGCCCTCAATATGGCCGACACCGAGGGCTCGGGCCTGCTGGAGATCCCAGACGCGACCAACGCCCGCGGCCTGCGAGAGGTAGGCGTCCTCCCCGATGCCGGCCCGGGCCTGGCAGCAACAGCAGCAGGCAAGGACACAGAGGAGATCCGCGCGGCGCTGGAAGCGGGCGAGCTCAAGTCCCTGAT
>DATCBF010000228.1:0-7363 GCA_036512025.1 Solirubrobacterales bacterium | reverse complement strand
GCCGTCGAGACGGCCGGCCATCACGAGCCGGCCCCTCGATTCAGTCCCCTAAGTTTTAGGCTCGCAGCAGTTCGCGGATCACGTGGGGAGCCCCGATCCGCCGGCTGCGGGTCCGCGCGCGGACCGGCTCCTTTGCGATGTCTTGGAGGGAGCGCCAGATGTCAGGGACGATGGAGTCGAGGCTGACTGGCTGCGAGCCGAGTTCGTGGACCAGCTGCCGGTGGTCGTAGCCCATCGCCGCAAGGCGCTCGGCCCCAAGGAAGCGCAGGTACCGTCGGCACCACTCTCTGCGCAAAGGGTTCGCCAGGGTTCCCTTCCACTTCTGCTGGGGCTCGGAGCTCAGCGCCGAGTACTTCTTTTGCCCCGTGGGATCGCCCATCCGGCCCTTGAGGTCGGTCTTCGCGAAGCCGGTGAGGGCATCGGGCTCGAACTCGATGTCGAGGTAGTTCATCAGCGCCTGCCATCGAACCTCGTCGCCGCTGACCAGGTCCTCGAATTTCACGGCGTGGGCTCGATCGCGATTCGCCTCGTAAGTGGCGACGAGTCGGGGGAGGCCGATGAAGAGATCGCCGCTCATGAAGGTGGGATGCCACGGCCCCCAGGTCTCGATCAGCGAGGCGACCACGCTGAGTGGATTGCGCCACAGGAAGATGAACTTGCCGTCGGGGAAGAGTCGCATGATCTCGCTCGCGACAAGGCAGTACGGGGGGGACTTGTCGAGGAAGTAAGTGGCGCCATCTCCGGCCGCCTTCTCGTAGAGGCGGAGGGCGAACCCACGCAGCTCCGCGAGATAGTCCTCGTTGCCCCTCGGAAGCTCTTCGCAGAAATCCTCGATCGCGGCGACCATCAGCGGGTGGACGTACTCCGCGTCGATGCCTTGCGGTCGCAGGGTGTAGGCATGTGGCAGCAGCAGCCATGGCTCCGAGACGGTGGCGACGCCATCGTGTGCGCCGATGACCCGCTGAATCACCGTGGATCCGCTGCGCGAGATCGAGAAAAGGAAAATTGGTCGAATACCCATGCTCCCTTCAGCAACGGGGGTCGGGGCCCTGGGCTTGTGCCCGCCGGGCCGCGTTACCGTCTCCAGGGTGACTTCAAGCCTCAAGCGCCCGCTGGGAGGCTGCCTCGTCTGCGCCAGTGGCCTGGTCCTGGTCGCCCTGCTGGCTTTCCGGGTCGCGCCTGTGCAGCGACTCGACGCCTCCGTGCTGAGCCGCCTCACCGTCCTTGGAGGGTCCTCCCCTGGCGCCTTTGCGGGGTTCGCCGTCGATCTCGTCGATCCCTTGCCCCTGTTGGCGATCCTGTCCCTGGCTTGCCTGTTGGCCATGCGCCGAGGACGACCTCGTCGTGCCGTCGCTGCCTTGGCGCTCGTCGCGGGCGCGAACCTGACAACGCAGGCCCTCAAGGTGGCGCTTGCCCATCCGCGCTACCAGTCGGTTTTGGGTTACCGGCAGATCGGGTCAGCCTCCTTTCCCAGCGGCCATGCGACGGCAGCCATGTCGATGCCCCTCGCCTTCGTGCTTGTCGTGCCACGCGCCTGGAGAGGGGGAGTTGCCCTTTTCGGCGCCTGCCTGGTAGCCATCGTCGGCTGTTCGGTCGTCGTCCTCCATCGCCATTACCCGAGCGATGTCATCGGTGGCCTATTGGTCGCCGCCGGCTGGTTTTTCGCCGTATTGGCGGGCCTGCGAATGCCTGCCGCAGCTACTCGGCAGCCAGCAGGGAGTGCCAGGCGGGGAGGAGGGGAAGGTCGTAGTAGCCGATGACGGCGGCCCGCGCCTCCTCGATCTCGTCCGAGTACCAGTAGCGCTCGAAGTCGGAGCGGTTCTCCCAGATCGAGGTCTGGCGGAAGGCCAGGGGATCGTCGATCGCGCGGATCAGCGACCAGCTCTTGGCGCCGAAGGCGGGCATCCGTGCCGCCGCCGTCTCCCAGACGTCGAGCCAGCGATCGGCTCTGAAGGGCGCGATGTGCCAGTCCAGCGTGCAGACCTCAACCATGGTTATGCCCCCACCTCCGCCCGGATCGCTCCGGGGCCGTCGTCGACCTTGCCTTCGGCCTCGGCCTCGGATCCAACCAGGATCGAGATCTTGCCGAGGTGCTTGTTTTCGTGCAGCAGCTGGTGCGCGTCCGGGACGCCCTCGAAGCCCATCGTCTTCCAGAGGACCGGCCGCACCTTGCCCTCGGCCATCAGCTGGTTCGCCCGCATGCACTCATAGGCGTTGGCGAAGTGGGAGCCGATGATCTGCTTCTGGCGCATCCACAGGTAGCGCACGTCGAAGTCGAGCTGAAAGCCCGAGGTGGCGCCGCAGATGACGACTTTGCCGAACGGCTTGACGACGAAGACAGAGGTTGGAAAGGTCGCCTGCCCGACGTGCTCGAAGACAATGTCGGGGGCATCGCCGAGGAGCTCTTTGACCCGCTTGGCGAAGCCGCGCGAAGCCTTGAAGCGCTCCTTGTCGGCGGCCGGGTCGGTGAGGTTCTCCGGCGTCCGCATCATCTCGCGAAACTCGCCGCGGTTGATGTAGTCGACCGCGCCCAGCTGCTTGACCAGCTCGCCCTTCTCGTCGGAGGAGACGACGCCGATCGCGTTGGCGCCGGCCGCCTTGCAGAGCTGCACGGCGAAGACGCCGAGGCCGCCTGCCGCGCCCCAGATCAGGACGTTGTGGCCGGGCTGCAGCTTGCACTGGTCAATCAGCATCCGGTAGGCGGTGAAGTAGGTGAGCCCGTAAGAGGAGGCCTCGGCCCAGCTCATGTTCTGGGGCCGGGGCAGAAGCTGCTGCGCCTGCACTTTGGTGAACTGGGCAAACGAGCCCCAGGTCGTCTCGTAGCCCCAGATCTTCTGGCTGGGAGCGGCGAGCGGGTCGAGCCCGTGGACCTCGACGTCCTCGTAGGAGGCCTGGTTGCAGTGGACGACGACCTCATCGCCGGGCTTCCAGCGGGTGACGCCCTCACCGACTTTCCAGACGACGCCGGAGGCATCAGAGCCACCGATGTGGTGGCCGTACTCGGGGTGGTCGCCGTAGGGGAAGACGGAGACCGGCTTGCCCAGCGCCGCCCAGACGTTGTTGAAGTTGACGCCGGCCGCCATCACGCGGACGATCACCTCGAAGGCGCCGGGCTCCGGCACTTCGATCTGCTCGAGCTGGAAGGCGTCTTTGGGCTCGCCCTCGCGCTCCTGGCGGATGACCCACGCCGCCATCGTCTCGGGCAGGGTTCCGGGCTCAACGTCGAGCTTCGAGATCGCACTGGTGTCAACGGCCAAGGGGGTCCTCCGCAAATCGTCGGTGACGGGCGGCGAATCCTAATCGAGCACGGGGGTCTCGGTCTCGCGCAGCTCCGGGGCGGAGATCGCGCGGACCGTGATCTCGATCGGCTCCGGCGCCTCGATCTCCTTGCCGGGGGCGACTCCGAGCTCCTCGACCTTGCGCAACTGCGGCAGCAGTCTGCGCTCCATCGAGCCGACGGCGGAGTCGTAGGCGGTCGCGGCTGAGGTGAGGCCTTTGCCGACCCTCTCGAAGTCGCTGAGAAATTTCGAGAAGCGGGCGTGCAGGGTGCCGGCGGCGTCGGCGATCTCGGCCGCCTCGGCGACCATCCGCTCCTGTCGCCAGCCCAGCTCCATCGTCCGCAGCAGCCCGATCAGCGAAGTCGGGCTGACCAGCAGGACGTTGCGCTCCAGCGCGTAGTCGAAGAGCTCCGGGTCGGCCGCGAAGGCGGCGTGCAGGGCGGGCTCGTTGGGGATGAAGCAGATCACCAGGTCCGGCATCTCACCGGCCTTGAACTGGCCCTGGTAGTCCTTGGAGCTGAGCGCACGCACGTGCTCGCGCGCCTGCCGCGCGTGGCGCTCGAGGTGGACGCGTCGCTCCGATTCGACCTCGGACTCCTGGGCGTCGAGGAAGGCATCGAGTGGCACCTTGGAGTCGGCGACGAAGCTGCGGTTCTCCGGCAACAGGAAGCGGGCGTCCGGACGCAGGTTGCCGTCTTCGGTTCGCAGCGTCTCCTGCAGCTCGAAGTCGACGTGCTCGGTCATGCCGGCGATCTCGATGCAGCGGCGCAGCTGCAGCTCGCCCCACTGGCCGCGGGTCTGCGGCTGGCGCAGCGCCTTCTTCAGGCCCGCCGTCTCGGAGTTGAGGTTGCCGATCGTCTGCCCCATCTGCTCGAGCAGGGTTTTCGTCTGCAGGTCGGTCTCGCCGCGGCGCCGCACCTCGGCCTCGATCTTCTCCTGTCCCTTGGCGATGCGCTCGGTCAGCCCTTTGATCTCGGCCTGGCGCTTGTCCAGCGCCGCCTCGGAGGCCTGGGCATCGAGCTTGCGCGACTCCTCGTTGACCCGCAAGAGGTCGGCGACGGCCTTCGAGGTCGCCTCCTGGATCGCCGGCCCGAGGTCGGGCTGCTCCAGCTCCTCGGGCTTGGATACGAGCGCATATACGAGCCCCGCAGAGAGGACGATGACGGCTATTGCGAGCACAACGGTCACGGCCACCGATGGTGACGCACCGAGCAGACGGGACCGCCGGCCCAAAAAGCCGCTCAGTGGGGACTACGGCAGCAGAACGTCGTTCTGGGAAGAGGCGCGATATGGGCCGACGACCAGCTTCGCCGGGGTTGCGCCGGGGATGTCGGCGGCGCTGATCGTGTAGCTGCCAGTCGGAAGGTCGGCCTGCAGGGTGCCGTTGGAGTTGGCGTAGAGCGGGCCCGAGCTGGCCTTTGTGGGTCCGCGGACTTCCAGATGGGAATCGAAGTCGGTCAGGTTGGCGGCGACGAAGGTGACGGTCAGCGGCGCCTTGGTCTGGATCGGCGGCTGCCCGGCGTGCTGGTTCTGGGGGATCTGCTGGGTGCGATCGGGCCCCAGCCCGACGGCGTCCGGCTGGACCGTGACGGCGTGTTCGCCGATCGTGACGCTGACCCGGGTCGGCGACTGCGGCCGCTGGTTGTTGATGTGGCTTTCGGCGCCACAGCCCACGGCCGCGAGCGCAAGCGTCCCCAGCGCGCAGGCCACCGCGATTCTGCCTCTCCCACGACCCATTGCGGCGGAATCTAACCGAACGGCAAGTCGACAACCTCAGCCGTAACGCCATCTTCACCTACGGCGAGGGTGTTGCCGGGCTCGGCCTCGCGGCGAACGATTGCCAACCCGATCGGACCAAGATGGGGGGAGACGCAGGCTGAGCCAAGCGATCCGACATCTTTCTCACCCAGCCATAGAGGCATCCCCGCGTCAGCCGGAGAGCTGAGACGCAGCCCTCGCAGGTTGCGGTTCGGCTTGCCCTTGTAATGAAGGCGGGCGACCGTCTCCTGGCCGATGTAGCAGCCCTTGGTGAAGCTGACGGTGGTCTCGACGATGCCCGCCTCGGCCGGCATCGTGGCGGCGCCCATCTCGGCGCCGAAACGGGGGACGCCCGCCTCGATGCGCACGATCTCGACCGCCTCGGGGCTGACCTCGACGGCGCCGGCGGCTTTTAGGGCCTCACGCAGGCCGTCCGCGCCGGAGGCATCGACGATCAGGTCGATCCCGGACGCGGTCCCCGCCGCCATGCATTTGACTCCGGCGACGGAGACGGGCTCGTTGGCGTGCTCGGGAAGTGGCGGCGTGCCCGCGATCTCGGCGCTGCGCGGTCCGATCAGGGAGAGGATCGAACGCACGGCCGTGATGTCGGCGACCTCGACGTCGCGGCCGATCTTGTACATCTGCAGGTGCCGGCGCGCCGCCTCCAACCCCTCGGCCTCGGTGTCGAGGAGGATCTCCTCCGCTGCCGGGCGCAGCACCCGCATGTCGGCCTGTATGTGTCCCTTGCGATCGAGCAGCGTGGCGTACTGGCCGTCTCCCGGCTCGAGCGCCTCGACGTCGTTGGTGAGCTGGCCCTGCAGGTACTCGGCGGCGTCCGGGCCGCTGACCAGGAGCTCCCCCCGGCTCGAGCGCGCCAGCAGTCCGCACTCCTCGCGCAGTTGGCGGTACTGGGCGTCGAGCTCGACTGTCGGGGTCGTGGACACCCCCTGATTCTAGGAAGCGCCGGGCGCCGGCTCGACGGTCCGTCTTTTAGATGTGTCAAAATCAGATTTAGACGTGTCAAAAACTTCTGAGGCAATAGAGGATTACGCGAAGGCGATCTACCGGCTCGAACAGAGCCGGGAGGGCCCGGTGTTGAACGGCGAAGTGGCGGCGCGCCTCGGCGTGACGCCGGCGACGGCGACCTCGATGCTGAAACGCCTCGGCGGACTCGGCTTCGTCGACTACCAGCCCTACAAGGGAGTGAGGCTGACCCTGGCCGGGCAGGAGGTCGCGCTCGAGGTGATCCGCCACCACCGCTTGATCGAGGCCTACCTCTCCGAGGCGCTGGGGATGCCGAGCGACCGCGTCCACGAGGAGGCCGAGGTGCTCGAGCACTACATCTCCGAGGAGCTTGAGCAGCTGATCGCCGCCAAGCTGGGGGAGCCGAGCCACGATCCGCACGGGACCCCGATCCCCGGCCCCGATCTCCGGCTGCCCGACGGGGCGGAGGGGGCGTGAAGCCGCCGCCCGCGCCGACATCCGAGGCCACCGTCGAAGACATCCTTCCCGGCGAGGCCGCGGTGGCCGCGGCGGCGCGGCGCTCGCTCGACGGGCATGCGCGCGGGTTCGGTCGCGTCTGGCCGTTCCTCGGGCCCGCCTTCGTCGCCGCCGTCGCCTATGTCGATCCCGGCAACTTCGCCACCAACATCGCCGGCGGGGCCAAGTTCGGCTATCTGCTGCTCTGGGTGATCCTCGCCGCCAACCTGATCGCGATGGTGGTTCAGACCCAGTCGGCGAAGCTCGGCATCGCCACCGGCAAGAACCTGGCCGAGCTCTGCCGCGAGAGCTTTTCCCGGCGGGCCTCGATCGGCCTCTGGCTACAGGCCGAGGTGGTGGCGATGGCGACCGACATCGCCGAGGTGGTCGGCGCCGCGCTCGGCCTCAACCTGCTCTTTGGCATCCCGCTCTTCCCTGCGGGCGTGCTCGCCGGCCTTGGCGCCTTCGGGATCCTTGCCCTGCAGCAGATGGGCTTCCGCCGCCTCGAGGCGGGGATCAGCGTCCTGGTCGGCGTCGTTGTCGCCGCCTTCGCCTTCGAGTTGTTCAGCTCCAGCCCCGACGGCGGCGAAGTCGCGCGCCATCTCTTCGTGCCGGGCTTTGCCGGGACCGAGAGCATCCTGCTGGCGACCGGGATCATCGGGGCGACGGTGATGCCTCACGTCGTCTACCTGCACTCGGCTTTGACCCAGCGGCGGATCGTCGGCCGTGACGACAGCGAGAGAAAGCGGATCCTGCGCTTCGAGAAGGTCGACGTGGTGATCGCGATGTCGCTGGCGGGCGTGGTCAACATCTCGATGATGCTGGTCGCCGCGGCGCTCTTCCACGAC
>DATCBF010000227.1:0-4226 GCA_036512025.1 Solirubrobacterales bacterium | reverse complement strand
CCCGCGGCATCGGCATCGCCCTGGCGCATGCGCCTCAGAAACTCTTCCGGCGTGGCCGCGGCCGGCACCTCGGTGAAAGTGCGGCCGATGTCCACGCCGGCGTGATCGTCGGAGCCACCGATGCCGGTGCCGCCGTGCGTCTCGATGTAGATGGCGGCCGGCATGTTGAGCTCTGCCGCGCGCGACCCGTTGCGAACCTCCCAGACCGGGAACAGCTCGGCCAGGCGCCGGCGATGGCGCCGGGTCAGGGGCGCGGCGACGTTGTAGAAGGGATGCGCGAGAGCGCAGGCGATCTCGTTCTCGTCAAGGTAGGCGGCGCAGGCTTCGAGATCGCCGGAATTTGCCTGCAGCCACTGGTGGTCTCCGGAAGTGATCCCGTAACAGAGGACGTGAACCGCCTGGGGCTCGCCGGCGAAGCGGGCGGTCAGCTCCTCGGAGACGAAGCAGTCGGGACGGTCCGCCAGCTCGAGGCAGCCGTCGATCGTGTCGTGGTCGGTGATCGTCACGAAGTCCATCCCACGGCGCTTGGCGAGCTCGTAGGCCTCCTGTGGAGGAGTGGCGCACTCGGGAAGCCCGAGAGACCGCTGGACCCCGAGACGGGAAAACTGCGAAGCGGTGGAATGGCAGTGCATGTCAACTCGGGAAGTCATCGGTGTCTCCCTGTTCGTATCGATCTGGTCAATACGAGAATGCTCTATTAGCAGGGAAAACTTGTGAACCGGAAGGAAACGAGCGGTGAAGATCCGGTGACCGTCAGACAGCGAGTCGACGGCCCGATCGGCGGGCCGTCGACTCGTCGCTCAGTGCTCTGGCCTAGGACCCAGGCGTCGGGTCGGTGGCGGGGTCGTACTCGCAGAGCACGCTGGTCTGCGTGTTGCTCGTCAGCGCCGTGGCGAGGATCACGGTCACGGTGCCGTTGGCGTCGGTCTGGACCGACCAAGCTCCGCTCGGGTTGGTGCCGGAACCCACGAGGTCGGAGGTGAAGGCGACGACTTCCTTCCAGGGAACACCGCCAAGCCGGGCGTAGGCCTCGACCTGAGCCACTGTCGGCAAGGTCGCGCCGGGAACGCCCACCTGACAGGCCTGGATCGCTTCGACCCAGGTCGAGCCCGCGGTGGTCCTTTTGTAGAGGCAGGGCCCGCCGAGGATGAGAACGGCGTCAGCCGGGTTGTTGCAGGTGAAATGCAGGGAGCCCTCGTCGACCTTCGCCCCGGTCACCGCGTTGTCGACGATCTTGCCGGTGGTCACCGAGTTGCTCGCAAGCTTGCCGGTGGCGACGGATTCATTACCCAGCTTGCCGGTGGTGACCGCGTTGTTGGCGAGCTTGCCGGTGGTCACGGCTTCGTTGCCGAGCTTGCCGCTGCTGACCGATCCGTCGGCGATCGCGTTCGCCGTCACCGCATTGGCGGCGATCTTGCCGGCGGTCACGGCGCTGTTCTTGATCTTCGCCGCAGCCACGGCGTTGTTCTTCAGCTGCTTGGTGCCGACGCTGTTTTTGTGCAGCTGGGTCGCGGCGAAGGCGGCGCCGCCGCTGACGACCAGAAAGAGGCTTAAGTAGGCAGCCACCGTCGTGTGACTCGGAAGGTGGAGCTTCAAGCGCTTTTTCATCTGTCCCTCTCGGTAGTGGTTTCGGGCTTTCGCCGGTTCGGTCAGTCGTCAAGTATCCGCTCAACCGCCTCCCAGGTCGCCGCCGTCGAGTCCGCTCGCCAGAGATCGACGAAGCGCCGGTACAACAGCTCACGCCTGGTCCGCAGGAACGCGTCGAGCGAGGCGATGCCTTCGGCGCGGGGCAGCATCTCGTCGCAGTCGTGGATCTCGCCGAGCACGGTCTGCAGCTCGCGGGCCCTGTCACGGGCGATGCCCGCCTCCTCGCCGAAGCAGCTTCCGACCAGATCGAGCACGTAGCGCAGCCGCTTGCATGCGATCCGCAGGTCGTGCTGAGCCTCTGCCGCGGAGGGATCGAGCGCCGGCTCGGCCAGCGAGCACAGCTCCTTGAGACGGGTTCGCACGATCCGCCTCGCGTTCTTCCGCAACGGCTTCTCCGGGTCGAGCTTCTTGACGCGACGAGCTTTCACTTCGCCTTCTCCGCGAGCTTGCCCAACCGCCGGCGCAGCTTCTCGAGCCGATCCGCGGTGACGAACGGGGCCAGGTCCTCGTTTGCCCGCTGCTGCTCGACCTGCCGCTGGGCGAGCAGCTGCTTCACCCGCTCGAGATCGTCGCGGTCGGCTCCCTCCACGAGGAACCGCTCGAGGAACTCGATCTCCACATCACGATCGCGACGCCACCCCAAGGCGTCGGCAAGCGCCTTCACTTCCTTGCGCGCCTTGCGGAACATCTTTGGCGGGAAACAGGGCTCGAACATCTCCATCGCCGCCCGCAGCCGCCGAGTCGCTACGCGCATGTCGTGGACCCGGTGAATCCCGGCCGTATCGAGGACTCCGGCCGAGTGCTCGAAGACCTCGCCGGCCCTGACGCCGACAATCCGCGCCGCGGCATCGGCGAAGGGCTCCGCGCAGTCGAATCCAGGCACTTCGCGTGGCCGCGCCATAAAGCTCAGGCTAACCGCCCGGCGGACGTTCCGCTGTTCCTTTTCGTCGCTATGCGGAGATCAGAAACAAGGGAATGGCTTAGGCGGCGATGCGAGCCGGCGAGGAGCCGTTGGCGCTGCCGTTGAGGAGGTCGAGAATGACTCCCTCGCGCAGCCCGCCCTTGCCGATCTGCAGCGGCTGGCCAAGTAACTCGGAGACCTTCTCCAGTAGCAGGACGCCGGTGGCGAGGATGCGCACCCGGACCGGGTCGAGCTCGAATTTGCGCGCCACGTCCGCGGCCGGATCGCCGGCGAGCACGCGGATGCCGCGCTCCAGGGTCTCGTACTCGAGCACCGCTCCAACCAGGCGCCGCAGTGAGGTGGCGCTGCCGCCGACGGCGACCGCCTGCGCCGGGCGCTCGATCTCGACCCCGTCGAAGATGTCATCGATGCGGTCGCGGATCTTGCGGATCTCGGCCGCCGAGGGCGGGTCGGAAGAGATCAGCTCGTCGGCGAGGACACCGGAGCCGACCCGCCAAGAGCGCACCTTCTCGACGCCGCCCGCGGCGGTGCCGATGATCACCTCGGTCGAGCCGCCGCCGACGTCGACGACCCCGATCTTGCCCTCGACCGGATGCCCGAGGGTCTTGGTCGCGCCGAGGAATGCCAGCCGCCCCTCTTCCTGCTCGCTGAGGATGTCGACCGGGAAGCCGGAGACTTCGGCGATCGCCCGCGCCACCTCCTCGCCGTTGGGCGCCTCGCGCACAGCCGCGGTCGCGACCGAGCGGATCTCGGCGGCGCCGAGCTCCTGGGCCAAGCGCACCTGAGTGGCGACGACCTCGGCCACCTCCTCGACCTTCTCCGGCAGGATCGCCCCGTCCCCGTCGAGCGCTTTGTTGATCCGCGTATACGCCCGCTGCTCCATCACCTTTTTGAGCTGACCGTCGATCGGCTCAGCCACGAGCACACGGGTCGTATTGGAACCGATATCTATGGCGGCGCAGAGCATTCAGGTCTCTTCATGATCTTCCCAGACGATCCGGATCTCAATCGCCCCTGGGGCGAAGGGATCAGCCCTACACGGTGGGATGCGAGGCGTCCTCGAACTCCCGGAACAGCCCGGTCACGACAAACGCGACCTGCTCGCCGATGTCGACGGCGTTGTCGCCGATGCGCTCGATCGCCCGCGCCGCCAGCAGCATCGTCATCGCCCACTCGCGCTTGTCGGCGTCGTCGCCGATCTCCAGCGCCAGGCGGAAGCATTCGCGGTTGAGCTTGTCGACCACGTCGTCCTGGCGGACCAGATCCCGTGCCATCTCGACGTTGCGGTCCTCGAAGGCCCGTTTGGCCTGGTTGTCGATCATGCGGACCTGCTTGCCCATGCTGAGGATCAGCTCCACCATCTGCTCGTCAGCGGGCGGCTCATTGCCGGAAAGCGGGATCATCTTGCAGATGTTCACGCACTGATCGCCCATCCGCTCGACGTTCTTGAGCACATGCAGGAGGGCGGAGATCAGACGCAGGTCGGTCGCCACCGGCGACTGGGTGGCGAGCAGCGTGATCAGGCTCTGGTGGACCTCCAGGTAGCGGCCGTCGATGCGATCGTCGTCCATCACCACCAGCTGCGCCAGCTCGACGTCCTGGTGCTCGACCGCCTCCAGGGTGCGGTCGAGGGCGGCGTTGACCATGTCGACGCCGC
>DATCBF010000226.1:0-4232 GCA_036512025.1 Solirubrobacterales bacterium | reverse complement strand
CGAGGCAGACGAGGTACTTCTGGCGCGTCCGGTTGGAGCCTTCGCGCCGGCTCACCCACAGGTCGATGTCCTCGGAAGTAATCGCCTCGATCTTGCGATCGCCGAAGTCGCGGGTGAGGACACGAACCATGTTGCGGTAGTCAGCCATCGTCGACGTCTTGCAGTCGCGGACGTTCTCGCAGTAGGCCAACCAGTCCTCCGCCGCATCGCGAAAGGTCTTGCCCGTCTGTGCCATCCCCGGCAACGTCCCCTCGCGGGCCTGCCTCAAAACCTCGTCGAGCTGACCCATTGCCATCGTTTTTGTGAAGTGCCCATCAGGCGGCGCAGTCTTCTCGGTCCACACCGGCCCGATGCGCCTTTTCACCTGGCGACCGTCGGGCAGTCGGTACTTCGCATACCAGACGGCACCGCGCTTTCCCTTGCGTTTGAAGACGTGTCCGGAGATCGGGCGGGGCGCTTGCTGCCTCATCGGTCCCTCGATTTTAGCGCAATCTCGGGACCAATTGGGGACCAAATTAGACTTTCGGCTCAAATCGAAACTCTAGATTTGGCTCTATAAAAGACTTTTTCTAGTGGGGCGGGAAGGACTCGAACCTTCGACCGACGGATTATGAGTCCGCTGCTCTAACCAACTGAGCTACCGCCCCGGGCATCGGGATTATGGCCTAGCAATGCGGGTTTACGCTTTGGGCAGCACGGCGAGGCGAAGGGGCTGAGAGTCCCCTCTCTCCTGTTCGGAAGCCACCTGTGAATCAACGTTGATGAGCCGCCACGACGCTGATAGCCGCGGCCTTGTGCTTGGTCTCAGGGCTGCCGCCATCTGGTGTGAAGGTGATCGCGATGAGAACCCTCAGCTGCCCCGAGCGCCCCAGCGCGCGTAGGGCAGCCGGGCGCGGTGCGATCGTCAGCCTCACCGCCCCGGCTGAACCGGCGGCGGCTGAACCGGCCCCGTAGGCGAAGTTGGGGCGGTGGTCTTTGCGAGTGGCAGCCCCGGATCCGCGATGGCGGGCGTTGCAGGCGGCGCTGTGATGCTTCGGGCTCTTATGCCCGGCCTCGGCGCGAGGCAAGAGAGTCGCCGTGGCGCTCGCCGCGAAGGCGCCCGGCCCAGGCGCTTGGAGGGAAAGCGCGATTCGCCCGTTACAGCGAACAGTCGTGCGTCGGATCGTAAAGTCGTTGGAGGAGATGCGCTGGGGGCGTCCTTCGCCATCGCCGCCGTCCCGCTGAAGAGAAAATGCGCCGACCAAGACATAGCCGGCGTTGTCGACGGCCACGCACAGACCCGCTGGCACACAGGAGACAGCATTCAGTGCCCGGCTGGCGCTTTGACTGCTGTCCACGTTGCTCGCACTCCAGGTGGCGGGGCCGCCCAACGGGGCGCTCGAGGCAAAGGCATTGCCTGCGTCGTCAACCGCGACGCAGAGTGATTCTGAGGCGCAGGAGATCGCCGTCAGGCGATTGGGCGAATCGACGCTGCTGAGGTGCCAGGCCGCAGAGCCGCCGGTCGGATCTGCCGTCCCGACAATGCCTCCTGCGCTGTCAACCGCGACGCAGAGATGGGCGCTGGGACACGAGATGCCGAGCAGAGAGTGCGTGTCGACCGGGGCCATCGTCCATGTGCTTCTCTGGGTCATTTGATTCCGGCCAGTAACTCTGCCGGCTCGATCTTGAGGGCGCGGGCCAGCTTGACGATCGTGGCGAGCTGGGGATCGCGTTCGGATCGCTCCAGCAGGCCGATCTCGGTGCGGTGCATCGAGCTGACCGCGCCGAGGGCTTCCTGCGAAAGCCGGCTCCGACGGCGATGGGTCCGCAGATTTGCCGCAAATTGCTCCTGAGGCTCCACAGAACGTGATGTTCCGGCACCTCGGACAAGGTGTCTACAGACAAAACACGTGCATACGGATACTGACTACGCCCATCGAGCCAACTCTGGCGTCGACGCCCTAGGAGCGCCACCAGTTGGGCGTCATCGCCACGTCCGGGGCGGCGGATGGGCCTGTGTGAGGAGCCCCGAAAGCGAGGATCGTGGCGCCGTCGGGGCCGCCCTCGAGACAGCGCATCACCTCCGGCTCAACTCGGACCGCATCCCACCGGGCAAGCTCGAGGATCTCGTCGTCAAGCTTCAGCCGTGCCGAGCCGTCGACCACTACGTAGAGCTCCTCCTGCTTGGCGTGCTTGTGACCGAAGGGAACGCGGAAGCCCGGATCGAGGCGCTGATAGCTCATGCCCGATTTCCGCAGCTCCAGAGCTTTGGTGGCAAAGCGCCCCTCCAGTCCCGGGGAGAGGCCGAATTTGGGCGCCTGGTCCTCAACCTCTGTCAGGTTGATGCGGGTGAAGGCGGCCATATCAAGGCGCGCTAGGCGCTGAAGAGCTGGGCGAGCGAGCGGCCGACATCCGGTGGCTCTTCTTTCCCGGCGGCGGCAGCGACGGCGCCCTCCGCGAGCGCCTTGGCCGCATCGGCCACCTGGTGAGCGCGGCCGCCGCGAATGCTGCCGGTCGTCTTCGCTTCGGCGAGATCGGACTCCATCAGCCCCGCCAGCTCGGCCAGACGGCGCAGGCCGACCACGGCCGCGGTGCCCTTGAGCGCGTGAGCTTCGGCCCGCATCGTCTCGAAATCGCTCGTCTCCGTCGCCAGGCCGGCGGCGATCACGTCGCAACGGCGTTTCGCCTCGGTCGCAAACGACTCGAGCAGCTCCGGGTCCACCGTGGCTTTCGCTTTGTCTTTGTCTGGAGTGGCTTTCGCTTTGTCGCTCATTCTCCGGTCACTCCCTTCACGGCTTCGGTCAGCTGATCGACGCCGAAAGCGCCCTCGATCACCTTGCGGATCACGCCCTGGCGGTCGATCACGAACAGCCACGGCTCGCTCGGCAGGTGAAATGCCTTCACCTGCGGTCGCACGCCCTTGCTCGGATTATTTTCGTTGTAGATCTCCATATGGATGAATTTCGCCTTGTCTCCATATATCTGCTTGACCTGCTCCGCCACGTCGACGACCGGTCCGCAGACCCGACTCTGGCAGAACTGGGGGGTCGCAAACAAGAGCACGATCGGTTCTTTTCCAAGCACGTCCGCGTAATCGACTTCGTTCTGCGTGTCCGGTGGGATGCGGGTGGTGATCTTGGCGAGGTCGCCGCCGACACTCGCAGGCGTCGGCGTGTGCATGAAGGGCGCCTTCTGGCCGACCCGCGGAACCTTTGGGAACTGGCCGACTTCGGCACTCGGCAACAGCGTCCCGGTCGTCTTGTCGCCCTGCTTGACCACGGCCGCGATCCGCCACTCGCCGTTGCTCGGGAAGTTGATCTCGGTGGTGTAGACAACGGTGGCGGCGTTCGGGTCAGACGCGGTCGTCTGCGCCCGGAAGGCGGGCTCCGTCTGCAGGCTCTCAACCGCCGCCGGGAAGGGGCCGATCGCCGGCTGATCGAGTGCTTTTTCCTCGGCTTTTTTCACCGTGGTGCCGCCTTTTGCCGGATCTCCCGGCTTTGCGCTCACTGTCTGTTTCGGGGTCGGAACCTTGGCGAAGTAGAGAGCGACCTTGGCATCTGCGACCTGGCTGCGATCGCGTTCGAAGACCCCGAACGGGTAGCGGTTCTCCCCGGTGTAGAAGGCCTCGGCGGCCGGTGAGACGACCAGTTCGGACGGGCCTTCGGTCGAGTTGATCACGTCGGCGAGCGTCTTGCCCCTCGCGCTTGGGAATTCGCTCTTCGGCGGCGCCGGGCGGCTTTCGGCGCTGGCGGAGCCGCTCGAGCCGGATGTGGAGCCAGAACCGCTGCCGCAGCCCGCCACCAATGCCGCGGCCGCCAACAGGCAAGCGGAGGCAGCGGAGGCTTGGCGGACGCGCATCCGCGGCATCTTATTGACGGAGGATCGCGGGTATCGCGCCCCTTTGCGCGTCACCGTCAGGCGGCAGATAGGGTCCGCCCCACTGTCGGCGAGCAGAAGGAGAGTGAGATGGCGGAGAGAGCGGCGCTGATCACCGGCGCATCGAGCGGGATCGGCCTGGCAATTGCCCGTGCCCTTGGCGAGGAAGGCTATGGCCTGACCGTCTCAGCCCGCCGGCCGGAGAAGCTCGAGGCGGCGGCGGCGGCACTGCGCGACGAGGGGCTCGAGGTACAGAGTGTCGCCGCCAACATGACCGAGGAGGAGGACGTCGTCGGCATCTTCGCCAAGCACCGCGAGACCTACGGTCGCCTTGACGTCCTCGTCAACAACGCCGGGGTCGGGATCGGCGCGCCGAT
>DATCBF010000225.1:0-6614 GCA_036512025.1 Solirubrobacterales bacterium | reverse complement strand
TGCCCCGGCCACGGTGTGCGAGGTGGACCGTGGCGAATGGGCCAACAACACGAGGGTCGCCGTGGAGATGGCGAAGAGCGCCACGCTGCCAACCGCAAGTCCTGTCGCCCGGCGCAGCGGTCGAACGTGACGCGCCTGGTGCAGTGCCGCCAGGACCAGGGGCAGCGCCCCGGCGAGGACGGCGATGGACGCGAGGGCCGCCAGGGCCTGGATCGCGACGTGAGCGCCGCCGAGCGCCAAGTGGGCGTCCCCCGCCTTCGAGAAGGGATGGTCCTCGGTCGTTTTGTAGAAGCCGAAGCCGGCAACGGCGAAGACGATCCAGCATGCAAGTACACCACTGGAAGTCGCGCGCAGACGATCTTCTGGGCTGAGCGCCGCGGAGATCCCCGCCGAGGGCCGAACGTGCACGAGGACTGCTCCCCGCAGCAAGTCGAAGGTCGCACCCGAGCTGGGTGGCGAGTCCTCGATGAGCGCCAGCATCTCAGCGCCGTAGCGACGCCGGAATGCCAGCGGATACAGCACCAGCGTCGCTCTTGCCAAGCGCCGCTTCATGCCGGCTCCGCGGCGATGCGCAGCCGATCGAGGCCCGCGTCGACTACCTGGCTCAGCATCTGCAGCTGCTCGCTGAGCGCGGTGGCGCCGGCACTCGTCAGTCGGTAGGGCCGGCGGCGCGCCTCGGCAGGCAGGGCCTCGATCATCCCCTTCTCCTCGAGCCGCGACAGCGCCCCGTAGAGAGTGCCGGGACCCAGCTTCACGCCGGAGAGCGCCTCGACGTCTCGGGTGATCGCGTAGCCGTGCTTTGGGCCCTCGGCCAGGCTGGAGAGGACGAGTAGACCCGGGTCAGTAGAACGCTCGCTGATGTATCGCATTACGTAATAGTAGCGCGCCTGCTGCCTACCGGCGTTCCCAGAACAGGCCAGGCGTCACTACGACGGACCGGCTCCTACCCTGGCCTTCGGGCTAAGGCGCGCCGGTACCGGGCGAGGGGATCTGCCGGAATTGACGCACACTCCGACCGCCAAGGCCATCGCTGTGAGCGGCCTGGAGCCGTCCCGCCCAGACTGCCTTCGCACCGAGATCGCCGGTCCTGAAGGTCATGTAGCCGGCGCCGATCGAGAGCAGCACGAGCGCAATGCGCAGCGCCATAAGCACCGGCATCGGGGACAGCAGACGATCGACGATGCCGAGGCCAGTTGGCATGCCGCCGGAGATCCGGCAGGCGGCAAAGGCAACGATCAGCGTCGCGGTAAAGAGGACGTAGACGATCGCGAGGATGTGCGCGGCCTGCGAGTGCTGGGAGATCAGGTTGGCGGCTTCGCCATGCAGATCGAGCGCGCCGCGCAGGGCGGCGCCGGCCTGCATCGTCAGGAAGACCGAGCTCATCGCGACGATCGAGACGACCGCGAGCGCGATGCCGTAGCGCGCGAACCAGTCCAGCCTGACCATGAAGACGATGGCGACGATGATCGTGGTCGGAATCAGGATCACCGGCACGTGGACGAAGAGCGGGTGGGCGGGCAGGCCGCTGTAGATCGTAGTGACGCGGATTGCCACGGTGATGAAGCCGACGAACGCGAGGAGAGTCAGGACGAACTCGGCGCGTCGCCAGTCGACGCCGGCTCGGCCGCCTGCCTCGATGCTCTCGGCACTCACCGCGCCGATGCTATTGGCGCGGCGATAAACCATTTATAAATTCCGGACGGCATCGGTTGGCAAGTTTCGACACCGATCGTCCGATTTCGTCTCTCGGCGATGGAGAAATCGAACGGCTGATCCTTTATAAGCGTTTTCTTCTCATCGCCTAACGCCAGGTTTAGGGTCTCAGCAGATCCTTGAACGGTGCAGAGCCCCCCGTCCCAAGCTCGGCGAAAGCGACCAAGTCGAGCCAAGCTCTCACGAGCCCAGCGCCGGCGGCGCCTTGTCCTTCCGATCGGGGTCATCGCGGCAATCGCCGCGGTCATAATTTCCGCTGGGGGCTCGGGAGGTGGTGGATCACCGAGCTCCGGTCCCGCGCAGGCGATCATGGCGACAACCCTGGCCGCACACGTGACCTCCACCCCGCTCCCCGCGCCGATCTCCGGCGAGTCGGTTGTCGCTACCAAGAACGGGCCACTGATCGCCGGCGGCCTGGACTCCTCCAGCAGCTCGGTCAGCGGCGTCTTCGAGCTCGACGCGGGGGGCGGTCATCTCCGCGAAGTGGGCTCCCTTACCGGCCCTCTGCATGACGCGGCGGCGACCGTGCTCGGCGACAGGGTGCTCGTATTCGGCGGCGGCACCGAAACCAGCACGGACGCGGTCCAGGCGCTGTCGGCGCCGGGAGGCACCGTCGCCCCAGGAGCGAGCGCCGAAGAGGTAGGCACGCTGCCCACGGTTCGTTCCGACCTCAGTGCGGTGACGCTGGGAGGGGACGCATACGTTCTCGGCGGCTATGACGGCAATAAGCCGATCGACTCTGTTTTGCAGACCGGCGACGGCTCGAACTTCACCCAGGTGGCGAAATTGCCTGTTCCGGCCCGCTACCTCGCGGTGGCGGCGCTCGGGGGCCGTATCTATGCATTCGGCGGCCTGACCGCCGGGGGCACCGCCAGCGACGCGATCCGCGAAGTGAATCCCAAGACAGGTAGCGCCAGCGTCGTCAGCCATCTGCCCGAACCGGTCTCCCACGCCAGCGCCCTAGCTCTTGACGGGAGCATCTATGTGCTCGGCGGCGAAGCAAACGGCACGCCAAGCGATCGGATCTGGCGCTTCGAGCCCGGGCATCGGAATGTCGTTGCCGCAGGCAGGCTTCCCCGGCCGATTGCGGGTGGCGGCGCCGCGGTGATCGGGTCCACCGGCTACCTGATTGGCGGCACGGGCCCCGGCGAAGCTCCGCTGGCGACGGTCATCGCCCTGAGGCCCGAACGCCTGAAGAAGCCGAAGCCGGCGGCGGCCGCCGCCAAGCCTCCATTCTCCGGCCGACTGCTGATTGCCGACCGCGGCAACGACAGACTGCTCGTCGTCAATTCCAGCAAGCACATCCTCTGGCACTTTCCCTCGCGCGCCCACCCGGCGCCTCCGGGAGGGTTCTACTTTCCCGACGACGCCTTCTTCATCCACGGTGGCACGGGGATCATCTCCAATGAGGAGCAAAACGAGCGGATCGTCCAGCTCTCATTCCCGGTCGGGAAGCTGCTCTGGTCCTACGGCCACCCTGGAGTGACGGGATCCGAACCTGGGTACCTGCACGAGCCCGACGACGCCTACCTGTTGAAGGACGGGACGGTCTCCGTGGCCGATGCCCAGAACTGCCGGGTGCTGTTGATCTCCCATGCGAAGAAGATCCTCAAGACTTTCGGCAACCCGACTTCCTGCAGCCACGAACCACCCCGCTTTCTGGGCTCACCGAACGGCGACACGCCGCTGGCCGATGGCAACTTCCTGATCTCCGAGGTGAACGGCTCCTACATCGACGAAATTACTCCCGCCGGCAAGCTGGTCTGGACCGTGCACCTGCCGATCGCCTATCCCTCTGATCCCCAGCAGCTAGGTCCGAACCGCTACCTGGTCGCTGACTACACGCGTCCCGGCGGAATCTATGAATTCGATCGCGCCGGGAAGATCCTCTGGTCCTATCACCCGTCCTCAGGAACTCGGATGCTCAATCATCCGAGCCTCGCCGAGCGGCTGCCAAACGGCTTGATCGCCGCCAACGACGACTACCGGGCCCGGGTCGTGATCCTCGACCCCAAATCGCGGAAGATCGTCTGGCAGTACGGCCATACGGGAGAGCCGGGCACCGGGGCAGACCACCTCCGCCTTCCGGACGGCTTCGACCTCCTGGCTCCCAACGGAACCACCCCAACCCACCCCTACACCGGCTGAGTGAGCCAGGCCAGGTTTGACGGACTCCGTCAAGACGGGGGTAGATCAGGGTCTCCGTCAACCCTGGCCTGGCTCACTTGGTGCGCTCGGGGGAATGTCTGGGGGAATGAAAGGGGTCAAAAAGAGCCTTGTATTGACTTTCGCTGACCTCTGTTGACCTTCCGGATGCGTCCGAAGCGACAGGCCGCAAACCCGCCTACAAAGCGGGAATGCAACCTGTAGAGCCAAGGAGAGGAGACGGGGCAGCCAGGACTCGAACCTGGAATCGCCGGTTTTGGAGACCGGTGCCTTAGCCAGTTGGGCCACTGCCCCCGAAGGGATCCGGATCGTAACGAGCGGCGACGAATCGCTCACGATTGACTATGCGGGCGGAGGGACTTGAACCCCCACGAGCCGAAGCTCACCAGGACCTAAACCTGGCGCGTCTGCCAAATTCCGCCACGCCCGCGTGGCCGGAGCACCTGCGCTTAACGCGCAACCAATGGCGCACCGTCGTTCAAAGATTCTATGATCGATGGCGTGGCGGTAGGAGAGGTCAGGCCCGGCTACGAATTGTGGCGGCCAAATCGGGAAAAAGCCGAGTCGGTTACGACCAAGTTCGTGATCGTCTTTCTGATGCTCGCAACGGCTGTGATCGCCGGGATCGTCACCGTCACCGGCTTCTCCCTGCTGGTCGGCGGCAGCGCGATGGGGTTGGTCTGCATCATCTACACGCTGCTCTACGCCTTCTTCGCCTTCCTCGTCTTCCGCTGGAGCCGCGGCATCCTGCCCGTCGCCGCCGCGCTCTCGATGATCCTGGCGATCTTCTGCGCGGTTGGCGCCGAAAGCTGGTTCTCGCGTGACAAGGCCGGATTCACCCATGCCCTGATCCCGGTGCCACTGATCGGGCTGCTCGTCATCATCCTCGCCCTGCTCCAGATCGTCCTCATCGTCGTCGCCCTCTACGGCTTCAACCAGGAGTGGCACGTCGAGGAGGAGCGCCCGATCGGATCCGGCGAGGACTATGGCGCCGCTGCCCCGCCCGATCAGGGCGAGCCGCTACCCGCTTAGCGCCCCTCGTCTGTCTTAGCTCGATGCCGGAGGTGGGATTCGAACCCACAAGCCCGTAAGGGCAATCGATTTTGAGCCGATCGCGTATGCCAGTTCCGCCACTCCGGCGCTCGCGGGAACGATAAGCGACCGCCGCCGAGGGGCTTTGCCAGCCCTCCTTGGCGGCACGCATCGGGTATAAGCGACCGGTGAACGCTGGAACAACCGACGGCGGCGGCGACCTGCTCTGGGAGCCGTCGCCGCAGCTGATCGAGAACTCGCGGCTGACCGAATACCTGCGCTGGCTGCAATCCGAGCGCAGCCTGCTGTTCAAGACCTACGAGGAACTGTGGGAATGGTCGGTTGACGATCTGGAGGAATTCTGGCGCTCGATCTGGGACTTCTTCGATGTGCGGGCGGATGGCAACCCCTCCCCGGCGCTGGCCAGTCGGGAGATGCCGGGCGCAAGCTGGTTTCCCGGCACGAGCCTCAACTACGCCGAGCATGTCTTCGCCGGTAAGGACGACGCCGAGACGGCGATCCTGCACGCGTCCGAGCTGCGCGAGCTGAGCGAGCTGAGCTGGGGAGAGCTGCGGGCTCAGGTCGCGGCGGTCGCGGCTGGGCTGCGCCGGCTCGGCGTCAAGCGCGGCGACCGGGTCGTCTCCTACCTGCCGAACATCCCCGAGGCGATCGTCGCCTTTCTCGCCACCGCCGGCATCGGCGCCACCTGGTCGAGCTGCTCGCCCGACTTCGGGCCGGCCAGTGTCATCGACCGCTTCGCCCAGATCGAGCCCAAGGTGCTGTTCGCCGTCGACGGCTACCGCTATGGGGGCAAGGACTTCGACCGCCGCGACACCGTCGCCCGGCTGCAAGAGGCGATGCCGACCCTGGCCCGCACGGTTGTCCTCCCCTACCTTGACCCCGAGCCCGACCTCGGGTCCCTGCGCGACGCGATGCGCTGGGACGAGCTGCAGGCCGAGGGCGAGGGCGCCGAGCTCAGCTTCGAGCGCGTGCCCTTCGACCACCCGCTCTGGGTCCTCTACTCCTCGGGCACCACCGGCCTGCCGAAGGCGATCGTCCAGGGCCAGGGCGGAATCCTGCTCGAGCACCTGAAGAAGCTCCACCTCCACGTCGACTCCCATCCCGGGGACCGCCTCTTCTGGTTCACGACGACCGGCTGGATGATGTGGAACTTCCTCGTCTCCGGCCTGCTGACGAAGGCCGCGATCGTTCTCTATGACGGTAGCCCGGGTTATCCCGACATGAACGTGCTCTGGGATCTGGCCGAGCGGGCCGGGGTGACGATGTTCGGCACCAGCGCCTCCTACATCGCCGCCTGCATGAAGGACGGGGTCGAGCCCGGCGCCGGCCGCGACCTCAGCAACCTCAAGGCGGTCGGCTCGACCGGCTCTCCCCTCTCTCCCGAGGGCTTCGACTGGATCTACGAGCACGTCGGCTCCGACACCTGGCTCTTCTCGACCAGCGGCGGCACCGATCTCTGCACCGCCTTCGTCGGCGGCGTCTCCCTCCTCCCCGTCTACCGCGGTGAGCTGCAGGGCCGGGCGCTCGGCGCCGCGGTCGAGGCCTGGGACGAGGAGGGGGCGGCGATGATCGGCGAGGTCGGCGAGCTGGTCGTGACCGAGCCGATGCCGTCGATGCCACTCGGCCTCTGGAATGACGAGGACGGCAGCCGCTACCGCGAGAGCTACTTCTCGACCTACCCC
>DATCBF010000224.1:0-2641 GCA_036512025.1 Solirubrobacterales bacterium | reverse complement strand
GGCGGCGGGATCTCGGCCGCGGAGTCGGCGGCCAATCGCGCCCGGTCCCAGCCGGTGGCCTCGGCCAGCAGCACTTCGGCATCGAGACGAGCGTCTTCGACGCCGATCGCCGCAAGGGCGTCGGCGGCCGATGTCAGCGCTTCGCGAACGCTCCCCACCGACTAGACCGGCGCCGCGGCAGCCGTCTCCAGGCGCTGCCGCTTCTCCTCCGCGGCGAGCGCGTCGGTGAACTCCGTCAGGGCCCCCGCCAGCACCCCGTCGAGGTTGTGCGAGGTGTGCTTGATCCGGTGGTCGGTGACACGGCCCTGGGGGAAGTTGTAGGTGCGGACCTTCTCGCTGCGCTCCCCCGTGCCGACCTGGGCCTTGCGCTCGGAGGCGATCTTCGCCTGCTGTTCGGCCAGCTCGCGCTCGTAGAGCCGCGCCCGCAGCACCCGCATCGCCTTGTCCTTGTTCTGAAGCTGGGACTTCTCGTCCTGCATCGAGACCACGATCCCGCTCGGCTTGTGGGTGATCCGGACCGCCGAGTCGGTCGTGTTGACCGACTGCCCGCCCGGCCCGGAAGAGCGGTAGACGTCGATCTGCAGGTCGCCCTGGTTGATCTCGATCTCGACATCCTCGGCCTCCGGCAGCACCGCGATCGTCGCGGTCGAGGTGTGGATGCGACCCTGGGACTCGGTCTCCGGCACCCGCTGCACACGGTGGGTGCCGCCCTCGTACTTGAAGACGGAATAGGCGCCCTCCCCCTTGACCGCGAAGGTGACCTCCTTGAAGCCCCCGACCTCGGCCGCCGATTGCGAAAGCACCTCGGTCGAGAAGCCGCGCTCCTCGGCGTAGCGGGTCAGCATTTTGTAAAGGTCGCCGGCGAAGAGGGCGGCCTCGTCGCCGCCGGTCCCGGCCCGGATCTCGACCAGCACGTTCTTGGAGTCGTTCGGGTCGCGCTCGACCATCGCCAGCCGGATCTCCTCAGTCAGCTCCTCCAGCCGCGCCGGCGCATCGTCGGCGACTTTGCGCAGCTCTGGATCCTCCCCCTCCTCGAGCAGCTCCCGAGCCCCTTCGAGGTCGTCTTTGAGGGTCCGCCACTCACCGGCCAACTCATGCGCGGGCTGAAGTTCTCGGTACTCCCGTCCCACTTCGGCGTAGCGCTCCCGATCGCCGATCACCGCAGGGTCAGACATCTGCCCCTCAAGGTCAGCGAACCGCACCTCCACCTGTTCAACAAGTTTCTCGATCACAGTTCACAACATAGTCGTGTGAGGGCAAGGCTTGAGCCCTGCGTGCGCGGTGTCCCGGCGCCCGGAGCAGCGCGAGAGGGCCGCCGAGGGTGCTCCATCCCGGCGACAGGCCCCGCGGCCGAAAACGCTAAGCGACGATCTCGATGTGGGGTTCGCCGGCGACGCCAGGGGTCTCCCGAGCCAGCACCGCCTCAAGCGAGGCGATCGCGACCGCGAGCTGCTCTTCGTCGGGTTCGCGGGTGGTCAGGTTCTGCAGCATCAGCCCCGGCCACATCACTGCCCGCACCCAGCGTTTGCGGCGATTCTTCCCCGCCCACTTGATCACCTCGTAGGAGAGGCCGGCGATCAACGGAATGCCGAGGATGCGCGAGGCGACTAGCCAATACCAGGCAGGAAGGCCGATCGGGGCGAAGACGAAGATCGCCAGCACCATCACGATCAGCAGGAAGCTGGTGCCGCAGCGGGGGTGCAGGCGCGAGTAGAGCTTGGCCCGGGCCGGCGTCAGCTCGTCTTCGGCCTCGTAACAGGAGATCGTCTTGTGCTCGGCGCCGTGGTACTCGAAGACGCGTCGCAGGTCCTTGAGGCGGCTGATCGCGGCGATGTAGCCGATGAAGATCCCGGTCCGCAACAGGCCCTCGACCAGCCAGAAGAGGAAGGGGGAGCCGAGCTGGCCCTTGATCAGGCTGGTCAGGCCGACCGGGACGACGAAGAAGAGCCCGACCGCCAGCAGCACCGAGAGGAAGATCGTCAGGCCCCAGACCCAGCCGCCGATCTCCTCCTTCTCGCCCTCCTCGTCGTCCTCCATCTGCGCGTTGGCGGAGATCGCCAGGGCTTTGAAGCCGATCTTCATCGACTCGCCGAGGGCGACGACGCCGCGCAGCACCGGCAGGCGCCAGGCGCGGTGGCGCTTTGCCCAGGGGACGAGCGGCTCGGACTCGATCCCGACCTCGCCCTCGGGGGTGCGCACCGCGACCGCCCAGGTCGAGACCCCGCGCATCATCACCCCCTCCAGCACCGCCTGCCCGCCAACCGGCGCGTCGCGTTTGGCGACCAGGGCGCCGTCGGGCATGCGTAGCGGGTCGGCCCCGTTCGAAGAGACCGCCTCTGCCTGTGCTGAGCCCCCCTCCGGGCTCACCGCTTACTTCCCGGCCTTGGCGTGCTTCGCGGCGCGGCGCTGGAACCGCTCGACCCGCCCACCGGTGTCGACCAGCTTCTGCTTGCCGGTGTAGAACGGGTGGCACTCGGAGCAGAGCTCGACATGCAGGTCGTCTTTCGTCGACCGCGTGTAGAACTGGTTGCCGCACGAGCAATGCACGTTGGCAAGCGTGTACTCGGGGTGGATTCCTGCCTTCATGCTGTTCATTCTAGGGCAGTGGGCAAGCGGTGTAGAAGTGCGCCCGCGCTGCCGA
>DATCBF010000223.1:0-5570 GCA_036512025.1 Solirubrobacterales bacterium | reverse complement strand
CTCGTCGACCGCGCTCTTGACGGCCGCAACCCGCCCCTTGCGCGAGGCGCCGTCGACGGTGATCAGCGCCTTGGCCTCCGAGAACTCCATGCGCTCGCGCACCGCCTCCGCCGAGAAGCCGCCGAACACGACGTTGTGCGGTGCGCCGATGCGCGCGCAGGCAAGCATCGCGACGACGACCTCGGGGATCATCGGCAGGTAGATCCCGACCACATCGCCCTTGCCGACCCCGAGATCCTTAAGCGCGTTGGCAAAGCGCTGAACGTCGCGGTGCAGGCCGGCGTAGGTGACGTCACGCTCCTCGCCCTCCTCCCCGCGCCAGTGGTAGGCGACCCGATCGCCGCGACCGGCCTCGACGTGGCGATCGAGACAGTTGGCCGAGGCGTTGAGGCGGCCGTCCTCGAACCACTTGTAAAAGGGCGGATCCGAGTCGTCCAGGCCTGCGCTCGGCGCCTGGTCCCAGTCGAGCAGCTCTATCGCCTGCCGCGTCCACCAGGCCTCGGGATCGGCGGCCGCCTCCTCGTAGACCTTGGGATCGCTCCAAAGGGCTTGCCGGCGGAACTCGGCCGGCGGCTCGAAGCGCTCGACCTCCAGCATCGACTCCAGCTCACGCTCCAGCTCCGACGATCCCTCTCCGGCAGTTGCCATCCGCCCTCTCCCTTCTCAGCGACCCAGCGGTCGAACCGGCAGAACGGTCCGGCCAAAGGTCGAGTTGGTTACCGCCGCAAACGATGCATACCAGGCGGCGACCGCGGTGGCCAGCCCAAACCAGCCGCCGGCTTCGATCAAGCCTTCGGATTCGTTGGCATTGCCGATGCCGAGCAGGAAAAACGTCACCGCCAGCAGCAGGAAGACGACGGCGATCGCCGCGGTCGTGCGCAGGGATGCGACCAGCATGTAGGTGGTGAAGATCCCCCAGGCGATCAGGTACAGGCCGATCGCGGCGCCGGCGTGCTCGGCCGGTATCTCGCCGGCGAAGAAGGTCACCAGCGCCCAGAACGAGAGCCAGAAAGCTCCGAACGAGGTGAAGGCGACGGCGCCGAAGGTGTTGCCGGTGCGGAACTCCCACATGCCGGCCAGCAGCTGGGCGATGCCTCCGTAGGCGAGTGCCAAGCCGAGGACGACGGGCTCGCCGGCGTGGCTGACGAGGCCGGCGTTGAACATGCTCAAGACAAACGTGGTGAGGGCGAAGGCCCCGAGGCCGAGCGGGCCGGGGTCAGCGGGCGTCCAGCCCTCACGTGCCGTCGCCTCTCCCCGGGGAATCGATCCAGACTCCATGAGAATCTCCTTCCGTCGCCTCCCCGGAACCCACCGAGGAGGACTAGGTGAGACCCATCTACCCGCAACCGCGGGGCCAAATCAGAAGGCGAAGATCAGGGTGCAGGTGAGCCCGGCGACTATGCAGTAGATGCCGAACGGGGTGAGCCGGTTGGTCTCGAAGAAGCGCAGCAGGAACTTGACCGCGACATAGGTGGTGAGCGCTGCGGCGATGGCGCCGACCAGCGCCTGGCCGCGGACGCCGTCGCCCGCGGCGCCGAACAGGTCGGGAAGCTTGAGAAAGCCGGCGGCGGCGATGATCGGGGTCGCCAGCAGGAAGGAGTAGCGGGCGGCGTCATCGTTGGAGAGGCCGGTGAGGAGGCCGCCGCCCATCGTGATCCCCGAGCGCGAGATCCCCGGCACCAGCGCCGCGGCCTGCGCCGTCCCGATCGCCAGCGCCTGCTTGAAGCTCATCTTCGAGATCCGGCTGTCGGCGTCCCCCTTGTAGTCGTCGGGACGGGGGGCACGACGCCGGAAGCGCTCGAACGCGAGCAGCAGGATGCCGTTGACGGTGAGGAAGATCGCCGCCGACTCCGGCGAGGCGAAGAGATCGCGCAGCTTGTGCTCGAGTGCCAGGCCGAGGATGCCGGCGGGGATCGTGCCGGCGACGATGACCCAGCCGAGGCGGGCGTCGCTGTCGTCGGGAGTGGCGCGGCCGCGGACCGAGCGGCCGAGGCCGCGGAAGATCCTCATCCAGTCCTTGAGAAAGAAGAAGAAGAGGACGACCGCCGTCGCGCAGTGGGTCGCGACCAGAAAGGCGAGAAAGAATTCGTCGTTCTGGTGGATGTTCCAGCCGAAAAGCGAGGGCGCGATCACCGCGTGACCCAGGCTGGAGATCGGAAACGGCTCGGCGATTCCCTGCAAGGCGCCGAGAACGATCGCCTGGAGGTAAGAGATGGGTTCCATCGGCGAGGACCCTAGAGGTTCGGCCCGCTGCCCTGGGCCGTATTAATACCCGGGGGGGTGTCTGGCGATGAACCCTTCCGGGGAGTCGACCGGCGAAGAGTGCCAGCGCGGCCCCGGGCCGCCAACCGTGTCGAAGGCGAGGCCGGCGATCATCATCCAGGCGTGTTCGGCGTTGGCGTAGACCGTGATCCACTTGCCCGGGCCCGGTTCGCCCCAGGTCTCCAGCCCGGTCGAGTCGAGCGGGCTTTCGAGGAAGCCGCCGCCATGCAGGGCGAAGCTGGTCGCGCCCGAGCAGTCATAGCCCGAGTCTTCGAAAGAGCCGTGGCCCCCACCCCAGATGTAGGGAGTGGTCGCGATCGAGTTCGCGGCCGAGATCGCCGACTGGATCGCCGCCGGCGCCGAGGCCGGGGCGCTCGCCTCGCTTTCGCTGATGAAGCCGGCGGTCTCGCCGGGGGTCAGCGGAGCCGGCGCTTCTCCGGTCGGGGCCGGGCCGCCCGCGGTCGCGATCTGCGAGGAGATCGAGGCGAGGTTGTCGCTCAGCGCCTGTTCGCGTGACTCGAGTGCTTCCATCGTCTGGCGGCGCTGGGCCTGGGCTTCCTTGAGTTCGGCGAAGCGCGCCTCGGCTTCGGCGCGGGCGGCGGCGACCTGGCGCTCGGTAGCGGCGATTTCGTCGCGGGCGCTTTCAATCTTGGCCTGGGCCGTGGCCAGTCGCTGGACGCTGTCCCGGACTTCGTTGCGCAGACCCTTGACCCGGCCGACGACCGAGTCGTCATAGCTCTGAATCTTGTTCAGGTATTCGGTCTGCGCTTCGAGGTCGGACCAGCTCGACGATTCGAGAATCGCGTTGAGGACGTCGGGGCTTCCCGATTCATAGATCGCGACCAGCCGTTCGCGCAGAACCCCGAGGGCGCGGCTGAGCTGCGCCCGGACCGCCTCCAGGTGCTGCTTTTCCTTTTCGAGTTCAGCGGTCGCCTGGTCGAGTTCGTCCTGCTTTGCGGACAGTTCCGCCTCGACCGCGGCCTGGCGCTGGCGCAGATCCGAGACTTCGCCGATCATCGAGTCGATCGCCGAGTTCTCTTCGGCCAGGCTGGCCGCGACCGCGCTCTGGCTTTCGTGGACGTGCGCGAGCTTGCCCTGGGTGTCCTGCAATTCGGCCTGAAGGTCCTTGGCGGGGGCGCTGGCCTCCGAGAGCGAGAGCACGCAGAGCAGCGCCAGCAGTACGGCCGCCAGCGTCAGCGACCGGCGCTTGGTCGCGCTCAGGTGTGTGTCAGAGAAGAAAGCCCGCATTGATCCCGCCCTGGCCTCCCGTCAGAAGGCACCAGCAGGGACGCTGAGGCTAGCGAAACAGGCCCGTAATTGTTAGGAGTTGCTCATAACTTGCAACTTTGCTTGCAAAAACGGGGCTTTTGGAGGACAAATCCCGGCCATCGCGACGGGAATCCGGGACGCCACGGTACGGATGGCGTCCCGGTCCCGCGAAAAGCTAGGCCAGAAGTTTGGCCTTCGCCTTGTCGAACTCCTCGCTGGAGATCGCGCCTTTGTCTTTGAGGTCGGCGAGTTTGTGCAGTTCGTCGGCCGGCGAGACGTGAGCCTGCTGGCGGATGTAGGAATCCATGTGATGTTTGGCCTCGGCCTGGGCTTTGATCGTGCGATCGCGCATCCCGTTGCCGCGGGCGATCAGGTAGATCAAGGCCGTCAGGAACGGGATAAAGACCAAGAACAGCACCCAGGCGGCCTTCACCCAGCCGGAGAGTTCATGGTCGCGGAAGAGATCGGACAGGATCGTGATCAGGATCCAGATCCAGACCACGAAGAAGAAGATCTCAAGCGTGACGAGAAGCGCGTCACCGAGACTGAAGCTTGCCAATAGCAATGCGGCGTCCTTTCGGTTGTGGGAACTACGAGCGGCAGGGTGCCGCAATCGCTACGCCCACGCTAACCGACGACGATCTTGCCGTGCATGAATTTGTGAATCTTGCAGTGGTAGGGAAAGACGCCCTTCTGCGTGAACCGGACCGAGACCGAGGCTCCGGGCCGGATGCGACCCGTGTCGAAGGCCCCCGCGTCGGTTGCCGTATGGGCGAAGCTGGATGAGTTGGAAAAGACAACGGTCGAGCCCTTGGCAATTTCGAGCGTGCCAGGGTGATAGGCGAGCTTGGGGATGGCAACCGTGAAAGAGCCGCTCGCCTCAGCTGTCGAGGCGGGCACCGCCTCGACGCTCGCGAGCGTCAGGCCCAGAGCAACCACTGCGGCAACCGCCGCAAAGCCGGCGGGTAGGTGGGCAAAGCGTTTGCGTGGCTTCTTCGAGGTCTCCATGCCCCGATCTACGAAGCGCCGGGCAATCAGGTTCAGAGCGGCGCCTTGGCGCTGACGATCCAGGTCGAGGCCGGAGCGACGACGCCATCCGGCCCGTCGAACTCGGCCAGCGCCTCGCGCAGGGCGGCGGCGATCTGGGGGCGGATCCTCTCCGCCTCCTCAGCGGCCAGCCGAATCACCTCGCCAGCGGGGCCCAGGGCCATCGCGAAAGCGACGGCCTCGTCGAGGTCCTCGCCGACTCTGATCGGGGTGTCGCAACGGCGCAGGGAAACCTCCTCGAAGCCGGCGCTGAGCAGGATCTGGCTGGTGACGTCGGCATCGCCCATCGAGAACGGGCCCGGCCCGCAGGTCGGCTCGTCGGACTCCTCCGGCTCCTGCACGAACTCTTCGACCACCGTCTCGGCCCTGTGCATCCACTCGTTCTCCAGCTTGCGTCGCCAGACGACCATGCAGAGGCGGCCGCCCGGCGCCAGCGCCTCGCGCACGTTTCGCATCGCCGGCACCGGGTTGGCGAAGAACATCGTGCCCATCCGCGAAAAGGCGTAGTCGAAGCTCTGCTCGAACTCGGTCACCTGCAGGTCGGCTGCCATGAAGCTGACGTTTTTCGTCGCGGCCGCCTCGGACTCGTTCTCGGCCATCTCGATGAAGCGCAGGGCCGCATCGATGCCGAGCACCGAGCCCTGCGGCCCGACCATGCCGGCGATCCGCTGCGAGGTGTCGCCGAAGCCACAGCCGATGTCGAGCACCCGCTCACCAAGGCGCGGCGGATGGATTCGCAGCGCCTCCTCACCGTGGGCGCCGAGGCCGACGGTGACGATGTGGCGATACTGGACGAAGCGATCGAAGAGAACGCCGTTCCAGGCTTCGATCGCCTCCTCGTTGTTGAGCGCGACCTTCTCCACGTTTCGCATGGTAAACCCGGGCCGACCAGATGCAAACGGTCGAGCTAGAGCCCGGCAGCGAGGCGCCAGGAGAAGAGCACGGCGGCGACCGAGGTGGCGAGATTGAGGCTCGAGACCCCCTCCCTCATC
>DATCBF010000222.1:0-5176 GCA_036512025.1 Solirubrobacterales bacterium | reverse complement strand
GGACGCCGCGGCTTTCGCGTCGGCGAAGAGCATCGAGGTGTTTGGTTCGTAGAAGAGGTCGTTGTCGATGCCGGCGAAGCCGGTCGAGAGGGAGCGCTTGATCACGATCACCTCGTTGGCCTCGGAGACTTCGATGATCGGCATCCCGGCGATCGGCGAGTTCGGGTCGTTCTTGGCGGAAGGGTTGGTGACGTCGTTGGCGCCGATCACCACGGCGACGTCGGTGCGCGGCATTTCCGGGTTGATGTCCTCCATCTCGCGCAGCTGCTCGTAAGGCACGTCGGCCTCGGCGAGGAGGACGTTCATGTGCCCCGGCATACGGCCGGCGACCGGGTGGATCGCGTAGCTGACGGTGACGCCGCGCTTCTCCAGCTCGTCGGCGACCTCCTTGATCGCGTGCTGGGCCTGGGCGACGGCGAGGCCGTAGCCGGGCACGATCACCACGGTGTCGGCGTAGGCGAGCTTGATCGCCGCGTCCTGGGCGCCGATCGAGACGTGCGGGCGCTCCTCGGTGGAGCCCCCACCGCCGCCCGCCGGGGCGCCTCCGAAGCCGGCGAAAAGGATGTTGGCCACCGAGCGGTTCATCGCCGTCGCCATCTCCATCGTCAGGATCGTGCCCGAGGAGCCGACCAGCGTGCCGGCGACGATCAGGGCGACATTGTCGAGGGCAAAGCCGGCGGCGGCGGCGGAAAGGCCGGTGAAGGCGTTGAGCAGGGAGATCACGACCGGCATGTCGGCGCCGCCGATCGGCAGGACGACGAGGTTGCCGAGCAGCGCCGCCGCAATCAGGATGCCGATGAAAAGCGCCTGGGAGGGGTCGCCGTTGTTAACGGCGATGTCGACGCAGGCGGCGATGATGCCTAACAGCAGCACGACGTTGATCGCCTGCTGACCGGGGACCGAGAGCGGCCGGGTCGGGATCAGGTCCTGGAGCTTGGCGAAGGCGATGTTCGAGCCCCAGAAGGAGACCGAGCCGACCACGGCGGCGAGCAACGTCGGGATCAGCTCTTCCAGCGGGATGTCGCCGCCGACTGAGATTCCGTGGCGCAGCTCCGACCATGCGATCAGGGCGACGGCGCCGCCGCCGACGCCGTTGTAGAGGGCGACCATCTGCGGCATCTCGGTCATCTGCACCCGGACCGAGGCGATGAAGCCGATTGCCGAGCCGACCGCCAGGCCGATCACGATCAAGCCCCAGTTGCCCATGCCGTCGAGCAGCAGCGTCGTCGCCACCGCGACCGCCATGCCGGCGGCGGCAATCATGTTGCCCTGCTTGGCGCTGGTCGGGTGGGTGCCGCGTTTGAGCCCGATGATGAAGAGCGAGAAAGCGACGATGTAGAGGGCGGTGGCGGCTTCCCCCCCGGGCTTCAGCACAGCCTCGGCGATCACGAGCCGCCCTTCCCATCGGTATCGGCCTTCGGTTTCGGCTTTTTGGAGAACATGCCGAGCATCCGGTCGGTGACCATGAAGCCGCCGACGATGTTGATCGCGCCGAAGATGACCGCGATCGTGCCGATCACGTACTCGAGCGGATCGTTGGCATAGCCGAGGACGATCAGGCCGCCGAGCATGACGATGCCGTGGATCGCGTTGGTCTGCGACATCAGCGGCGTGTGCAGGGTGGTCGGGACCTTGGAGATCACCTCGAAGCCGACGAAGGCGGCAAGCACGAGGATCGCGATCTCGGTCATCAGGCTCATTTGGCCGCCCTCTCGTTCTTGATCTCCCCGCCCTGCGTGATACAGGCGGCGGCGACGATGTCGTCCTCGAAATCGACCTTGACGGCGCCCTCCTCGGTGACCAGCAGCCCGAGCAGGTTCTCCAGGTTCTTGGCGTAGAGCTGGGAGGCGGGAGCCGGCATCTCGCTCGCCAGGTTGCGCGGGCCGATCACTTTGACGCCGTTCTCGACGACCGTCTCCCCCGCTTTGGTCAGCTCACAGTTGCCGCCGGTCTCGGCGGCGAGGTCGACGATGACCGAGCCGGGCGCCATGCCGCGCACGGCGTCGGCGGTGATCAGCAGCGGCGCCGGGCGGCCCGGGATCGCGGCGGTAGTGACGATCACGTCCTGTTTGACGGCGTTCTCGCCAAGCGCGTCGCGCACCTGGGCGTTCTCCTCGTCGGTCAGCGGCCGGGCGTAACCGCCCTCGCCCTCGGCGTCGGGAATGAAGTCGAGTTCAAGCGGGCGGCCGCCGAGCGAGGCGATCTGCTCCCAGGCGGCGCGGCGGATGTCGAAGCCGGTGACGATCGCGCCGAGGCGCTTGGCTGTGGCGACCGCCTGCAGCCCGGCGACGCCGGCGCCGAGGACGAGGACCTTGGTCGGCGGCACGGTGCCGGCGGCGGTGGTCATCATCCCGTAGAAGCGACCCGACTCGCGGGCGGCGATCAGGGAGGCGGCGTAGCCGGCGGCTGCGGCCTGCGAGGAGAGCGCGTCCATCGACTGGGCGCGGGTCGTGCGCGGAATCGCCTCCATCGCGAAGCTGGTGACGCCGGACTGGGCGAGCGCCTTATTGGTCTCGGCCGAAGTCCATGGCGCCAGATGCCCGATCAGGAGCTGTTTGGAGCCGAGGCGGCCGATCTCGGCGGCGGAAGGGACGGCGACGCGCAGGACCACGTCGGCGCCCCACGTAACCTCGGGGTCTACGACCTCGGCGCCGGCATCGGTGTACTGGGAGTCGGGATGCCCGGCGGCCTCGCCGGCGCCCGACTCGACCAGAACGTCGACGTTCTCGTTCTTTTTCAGCGACTTGACAACGTCAGGGACCAGCGCGACCCGGCGCTCCCCATCCGCAGACTCTTTTGGCACCCCAATTCTCACGCGGCGCGGGAGATTATTTGATGAGCGCCCTTTGGGGGGCGCACGTGGCCAAGCAGGTCAAGGACGCAGGGAGCGTGGCGTGCTTCGCACGCGAGCGACTGAGGACGCCGACATGAGCCGCGCCACGTGCGTCACCCAGCGAGCGATGCGAGGCGCTCGAGCGTGTGGCGCTGCTCGGCCTTGTCGACATGGACCGGTGACACGATCAGGCGATCGATGCCGGCGCCGCGGAAGCGCTCAATCCGCTCGGCGACCTCGTCCTCGGTGCCGACCAGGGAAGTCGCCTCGACGATCTCGTCCGGCATCGCCGCGAAGGCGCCGGCCCGATCGCCATCCTGGAAACGCTTCTGGACATCGTCGGCGACATCGCCGAAGCCGAAGCGATGGGCGAGGTCGACGTAGAAGTTGGTTTTGCGGCTTCCCATGCCGCCGAAGTAAAGGACAAGGCCGGCCTTGACGACGCTCTTAGCCGCCTCCAGGTCGCCGTCGATCGCCACCTGCAACGACGGCGAGACCTCGAGGTCGGAGCGCTGCCGCCCGCCCTTGGCGAAGCCCGCCTCCAGGTGCTCGCCCCAGGTGTCTTCGAAGGCGTCGACGCTGAAGAAGATCGGAATCCAGCCGTCGCAGATCTCCGCCGCCATCTCCACCGATTTGCGGCCGATGGCGCCGACGAAGACGGGAATCTCGTTGCGGTCGGGGTGGAAGTTGAGCTTCAGCGCCTTGCCCTCGCCCCCCGGCAACGGCAGCGTGTAGTGCTCGCCCGCGTGTTCGACCGGGCCCTCGCGGGCGATGATCTCCCGCACCACTTCGATGTACTCGCGGGTTCGTCCCCAGGGCTTCGAATAAGGCACCCCGTACCAGCCCTCGGAGACCTGCGGCCCCGATGGCCCGAAGCCGAAGATGAAGCGACCGCCGGAGAGTTTGTCGATCGTCGCGCCGGCCATCGCGGCGGCCGCGGGCGGGCGGGCGGGCACCTGCAGGATCGCGGCGCCAAGCTTGATCGTCGTCGTCTGCGGCGCCAGCCAGGCGAGCACGCTGACCACGTCGGAGCCGTAGGACTCAGCCGCCCAGACCGACTCGAAGCCGACGCGCTCGGCGACCTGGACGATCTCCACGGCCTCCTCGCCGGCGGGGCCGATGCCCCAGTACCCGAGGTTGAGGCCGAGCTTCAAATCGCCGTTCGCCATCGGGCCAAACCTACTACTGGAGGAGTTTGCCCGCGTCAGAGCCGTCGACCAGGCCACCGGTAACAATGGGGCGGTGACCGCCGCCGCGACCGAGCAGGGGCTCTCCAGCGCAGAGGCGGCCGCCCGCCTGCGCAAGCTCGGCCCACCGCCGGAGACCTCGTCGCGGTCGGTCTCCAGCATCGTTGCCGGCAACGTCTTCACCCTCTTCAACGCGATCATCGGCGTCTTCTTCGTCCTCGACCTCTCACTCGGGCTCTACGCGGACTCGCTTTTCGGCCTGATCGCGGTGATCAACTCCTACATCGGGATCCGCCAGGAGCTGAACGCGAAAGCGACCCTGGACGAGCTGGCGGTGTTGGTCGCCCCTCACGCCAAGGTGCTCCGCGACGGCTTGGTCCTCGAGCTCGCCGCCGCCGAGGTCGTGCCCGGCGATGTCATCCATGTCGAGCCCGGAGACCAGCTCGTGGCCGATGGCGAGGTGACCGCCAGCCGTGGGATGACGCTGGACGAGTCGATGCTGACCGGCGAGGCCGACGGGGTCCACAAGGGCCCCGGCCGGCGGGCCTTCTCGGGGTCCTTCTGCGTCTCCGGCTCCGGCCACTACGTCGTCGACGCGGTTCGCGACGAGAGCTACGCCGGCAAACTGGCCGGCGAGGCGCGAGCCTTCCGCCACCCTCCCTCGCCGCTGCAGGGCGAGGTCAACCGCGTGATCGTCGCCTGCACCTACGTGATGGTTCCGCTGGCGGCGATTCTGATCCTGGCGCTGCAGATCCAGAACAAATCGGTCGACGAAGCCGCACAGACCGCGACCGCCGGACTGGTCACCCTGATCCCGGAGGGCCTGGTCCTGCTGATGAGCGTCACCTTCGCCGTCGCCGCCGTGCGCCTCGCGCGCAAGGACACCCTCGTTCAGCAGATGAGCGCAAGCGAGAGCCTTGCGGCCGTCGACACGATCTGCGTCGATAAGACCGGCACCCTGACCGACGGCGACCTGCGCCTGCTCGGCGTCGCCGTCGCCGAGGGAGTGGCGCCGGCCTCCGCACAGGAGGCGCTGGCGCGGTTCGCGGCCAGCGCCGGAGACCGCAACCGGACGCTGCAGGCGATCGCGGCGAAGTTTCCCGGCGACGGCGCCCGGGTCGGCGCCGAGGTTCCCTTCTCTTCGGAGTGGAAGTGG
>DATCBF010000221.1:0-3067 GCA_036512025.1 Solirubrobacterales bacterium | reverse complement strand
TCGGCATTGGCCAGCAGCTTCTCGAACAGGGCCGGGCCGTCCTCACGGATCACCCGCAGGGCCGCCAGCGCCGCGCCGACCGCGGCCGGCACCGCCGAGGCGCTGAAGATGAAGGAGCGAGAGGCGACCCGCAGGTACTCGATCACGTCGGCTGGTCCGGCGATGAAGCCGCCGCAGGAGGCGAGGCTCTTGGAGAAGGTCCCCATCCGCAGGTCGACCTCGTCCTCGAGGCCGAACAGCTCGCAGGCGCCGGCGCCGCGGGCGCCGAGGACTCCGGCGCCGTGGGCCTCGTCGACCATCAGCCGGGCGCCGTGGGCCTGGCAGAGCTCGACGATCCGCGGCAGGTCGCAGACATCGCCCTCCATCGAGAAGACCCCGTCGACGACGACGAGGACGCCGCCGCCATCCTCGGTCCCGCGCTGCAGCATCTTCTCCAGCTTGTCCATTCGGTTGTGGCGAAAGGGGCGCAGCTTGGCGCCGGAGAGGCGGCAGCCGTCGAGGATCGAGGCGTGGTCGCCGGAATCGCAGATCACCGTGTCGGCGGGACCGAGGATCGTGCCGATGCAGCCGACGTTGGCCTGGTAGCCGGTGGTGAAGACGATCGCGTCCTCGGTTCGCATCCACTCGGCGAGCTCTCGCTCGAGCTCGATATGCAGTGGCGTCGTCCCGTTTAGCAGCCGTGAGCCAGTGACCCCGGTGCCGTAGGTCTCAAGAGCGTCGCGCGCCGCCTGCTTGACCCGTTCGTCGCCGGTCAGCCCCAGGTAGTTGTTGGAGCCGAGCATGATCGTCTCGCGCCCCTCCATCTCGACCACCGGGCCGGCCTGGGAGGTGAGCAGCCGGAAGTAGGGGAGGAGGTCTTGCTCCTTGGCCGCTTCGAGCTGCTCGAGCCGGTCATGGCTGCGGGCCTTCTCGAAGACGTCAACTGGCGCCTTTGCTGTCTCACTCATGTCCAGAGTGTAGGTTCCGGACTTCATGGCAAGCGTCTCGATCAAGCCGGTTCGCAGCCGCGGCGAGCTGAAGCGCTTCGTCAAGGTCCCGTTCGCCATCCATCGCGACAACCCGCAGTGGGTGGCGCCGCTGATCTTCGAGCGGATGGAGTTCCTCAATCGCGACAAGAATCCCTACTTCGAGCATGCCGAGGCCGAGTACTTCATCGCCGAGCGCGACGGCAAGCCGGTCGGCCGGATCAGCGCCCAGGTCGACTCGCGCTGGGACGAGTTTCAGGGCGGCAGCGATGCGATGTTCGGCTTCTTCGAGGCGGTCAATGACCGCGAGGTGGTCGTGGCTCTGCTCGAGGCGGCGACCGCCTGGGCCAAGTCGAAGGGCCGCACGCGGATCCTCGGCCCGATGGACTTCACCACCAACGAGGAGGTCGGGATTCTGATCGAGGGCTTCGAGCGGCGGCCGATGATCCTCGAGCCCTGGCACCCGCCCTACTACCGCGAGCTGATCGAGGCCGAGGGCTACGGGAAGACGATGGACCTGCTGATGTGGGAGCTGCAGTTCGGTGACCTCAAGGAGGGCGAGCGCTTCGATCCCTCGATCCACGTCGCCGCCGAAAAAGCCCTCAATGACGAAGGGATCGTCATCCGCAACATGCGCAAGCGGAACATGGCGGACGAGGTGCGCAGCTTCATGGACGTCTACAACGAGGCCTGGGGCGACAACTGGGGCTTTGTCCCGATCACCGACTCCGAGGCCGAGTTCCAGGCCAAGAACCTGAAGCAGGTGATCGACGAGGACTGGGCCTACATGGCTGAAAAAGACGGCGAGGTGATCGGCGCCGCCCTCACCCTGCCCGACATCAACCAGGTGATGGCGAAGCTGAACGGGCGCCTGCTGCCCTTCGGTTGGCTCAGGTTCCTGCTCGGCAAGAGCAAGGTCGACCAGTTGCGCGTCTTCGCCCTCGGCGTCAAGCATGACTATCGCCACACCGGGGTCGCCGCCTGCCTCTACCTCAAACACCTGGAGACGGCCGCCGGGCCGGGCGCGATCGGGGGCGGCGAGATGGGCTGGATCCTCGAGACCAACGGCCCGATGAACCGGGCGATGGAGGGGATGGGCGGCAAGGTCGTCAAGCGCTACCGGCTCTACGAGCGGGCGCTCTAACAGCCGGAATGCCGCAAGTTCCGGGGTTTACGTAAATCCCGGGTTTTGCCGAGTCAGGGCCTCGCTAGAGTCGATGCGGTGAGTAATTTCGAGGTAGAAGGCGAGATCCTGGCCGAGGAAGACGTTTCGCCCGGTGAGGGCGCCGGCCAGCCCGTGAGAGCGTTGCCGCTGCCCTACGAGGAGCCCGCTTCGCCGGTCTTGCGCGGCGAGGTCCGCACCGCCGCGATGGCCGCCGCCGGGGGAGTCCTGGCCGGCGCCGCCACCGTCGCCGCCGTCCGCGCGGTCGGCGCCGTCAGCGGCCGCAAGCGCTCCACGAAGCGCCTTTCCCGTCGCGCATCACGCCCCAGCAACGTAGTGGCCAGCCGCTCCTTCCTGGTCGACGTCCACCTGCTGGGCCGCTAGCCGCCTGCCGATGGGCCTAAAACCCACGTATAGCGTGGGCAATCGCCCCGTCGACCGGAAAGCGGGGGTGGTGGAAGTGGGAGTGCGGCCCGCTTCGCCTTACCGGTTGCCCGCATATGGCGGCGGCGACCGGGTGATGCGGATTCGTGGCGGGGTCGTCACCCGGTTGCTCCATGTCGGCGATAGCCCGGTCGTGGTTCGCGCCTGGCAGCCCGCGGCCGACCGTGTCGTCTTTCGGGCCGAGGCCGTCGACCCCGAAGCGCTCACCTCAGCGGTCCCGCTGTCGGCCGAGCCCGCCACTCGTGAGCAGCTCGAGCCGGCGGTCGAGCGGATGCGTTTTGCCCTTGCGGTCGATGACGACCTCGGCGAGTTCCACCGTCGCTTTCGCCGTGACCCACTGCTTGGCCCGTTGCTGCGCCGCCGTCCCCATTTCCGCGTCCAGCGCCGGCCCTGGCCCTGGGAGGCGCTTGCCTGGGCCGTGGTCGAGCAGCTGATCGAGTCCGAGCGGGCGGCGCTGATCGAGCGACGGATCGTCGGCCGTTGGGGCTCGCGGCTC
>DATCBF010000220.1:0-3262 GCA_036512025.1 Solirubrobacterales bacterium | reverse complement strand
ACCGCGGCCTCACGGTCCCGAACCGTGTCGATGGCGTGTCCTCGGGGGTCCGACCGGCTCCGCAAGTGTCCGCCTGAACTCAAATAGCGCCGCCAATGTGTCCTCACGTGACCTCCTAGTACCGCCCGGTTCCGGGAATGTGTGACCCGCCTGTGACCCGGCGATGGTCCGCTGACCGGTCAAAAGCGGTGACAGGGCTGGGAGCGATGCGCTCCCAGCCCCATTCCACCCGCCTCGAATTGCGAAGTGGCGCTACTAATCCTCCGCGTGGTCGCTGCCGGTAACCACCACCCCGAATGGAGTTGCACCGGTCGGTAGGGCGAAAGGCGATGCAGCGAGTTCCGCCAAGGTCCCGCCGTCGACCGCAAAGGCGCTGACCGCGTCGAGTGCGGCATCGACGACGTACAGGTTGGTGCCGGACGGATCCAGGCGAGCGTCGAACGGACGGATGCCTGGCCCGCTGCTGAAGGGAGTCGTGCTCATGTAGCTGAGTGACCCGTCACTCAGGATCCTGTAGCTGGAAATGCTCGTGCTGCCGGTGTTGACGGTGAACAGGTATCTACCGTCGTGCGAGATCTCAACCCAGCAGGGCGCAGTCTGGAAGTCGGCAAACGGCGAGCTACCGATCGAGGAAACAACGCCCGGACGCGACACCGTGAAGGCCGACACGGACCCGTTGCCGGCTCCGCCATGAGCGTTAGAGACGTAGAGGTGCCGGGGATTTGTCGGTGAGAACTCGCTGCCGAACGGACCCGCGGCCTGGGCGGCGAATGGCGATCCGGCGGCCGCAGTGAGGTGACCATCGTGGCCGACAACGAAGCTGTCGATAAGGAACGTGCTTGGAACGGTGGTTCCGACCTCGATGCCGATGAGATTGGTTCCAGTCGAGTTGAAGAGGATGTCACCAGGGTTCGCCGTGTTCGACAGCGATACCGTGGACCCGTCAATCGGGGTCAAACGGCCACCGCCGCTGAGCGTGAAGCCGGTGTAGTTGCTGCCCGTCGTGCCATTTCCCGCGTTGGCAACGTAGACAAGGTTGCCGTGCACAGCGACACTTACCGGCTCGATGCCGCCGGATGAGACCGGGCTTCCTTCGGCCGGACGCAGACTTCCGTCTGACCGAATCCGAAGCACTGAAACTTGGCTACTGCCGGCATCGACAGCGATCAGGAAGCGGCCGTCAGCCGTGACCTGGAGGGCACCCTGCGAGCCGACTATGGTCCCCGTTCCCGCGCCGCCGGCCGCGAATGGAGAGCCGTGAGCGGGAGTCAGAGTACCGTCGGCGTGCCGGTCGAAGGCGGCGACGGTGTTGACCCCGGCCGTGTTGTCGTTGACATAGACATGTCCCGCGACGTCGTCTGAAGCAAGCACGCCTTGGGAGAAGCCCGACCCCGCTAACGCCACAACGCACAAACCGAGCGTGAAGGTGATTCGCCTACGCAGATGATGCATGTAGCAGCCTCCTGAGTCACCGAGGTTGTCCCCTTCAAACGGGGAGGTCTGCTGGTACAGTCACCGCGCGGTCGCAAACGTTACAGTCGCCGTCCCCGATCGCAGGGAGCGCCGTCAGGTCGACTTCCAGTTCTTGAATGCCTTCAGGAGCTCGGCCTTCACTGGTTCGGGTATTGGTTCGTCGGCCAGCTTGCCCAGCACCCTTCTCGCGGCTCGAAGCTGCTCGAGATATGCGGTGCATCCATCACACCCGGCGATGTGCTCCTCAAACCTGGCCCGGTCGGCGGGTGAAAGTGTTCCCTCCAAATACTCGGTCATGAGCTCGACCACCTCGCGGCACTTCATTTCAGGTACTCCTCGAGCACCCGGCGTACGGCCGCTCTTCCCCGATGCAGCCGAACTCGTTGATTGGTAGCCGAGATTGCGAGTAATTCGCACACCTCGTCAGAGTCCATGCCGGCAACGTCACGGAGGATTACCACCTCACGTTGCTTCTCAGGGAGCGCTTCGATCGCGACCTTCACCCGGTCGAGGGCCTCCCGGTTGATCACCCTCGACTCGGGCAAGTTGCTCCAGCTATCGGGCGGAGTCGTCCAGAGCCCGTTGGAGCCAAATCGATGAGGGTCGACTGTGGGTCCCCGCGAGTCTGAGTCGTCCCGACGGAACAGCGAGGCGAAGGGCACGACTCGCGACTCCTTGCGGCGACGCGCACGCGCAACGTTCAGCAGGATCCCAAAGATCCAAGTCTTCAGGGAAGACCGGCCTTCGAACCGATCGAGAGTCCGTAGACAGGTCAGCCAGGTCTCCTGGACCACGTCTTCGGCTACGCCGTGATCTCGGACATAGGCCATCGCGAGTCGCATCAGCGGCCCGTGATAGCGGGTGATGATCGCTTCAAATGCGACCTCGTCGCCCGCCTTGATAGCCTCGAGCTCTGGGTCGATGATTGTCCGGGCCACCCCCTGCCAAGGATACGGGCGACCTCCCGGCGCCGATGGCGGGAGAGGCCGCCATGGCCTAGGCAACCAGTTGGGGAAGGATCTTCATTACCCATTTGTGTCGTAGGTCGTCAGGGGCGTTACAAAGGAACCTTTCCTGACCGGCCTGGTGAGGCATGGACGACGGGCTTTGGAATCGGTCACCGCGACCATTTCGCCGCGACCGGCGCTCCTTCAGGACACCGCGCTCAAGGATGCTGGGTAAGACAAGTCGACGCCGGAGACACTGACGACGGCCTGCCACGCGGCTTCCTGGTTGGCGCGATCGTGAAAGTGTGGGTGGCGCATCGCCTCAATTGGGCCAGTGACCTTCTTGGGCGCCGAGGCGAAGAATTGCCCCGAGACGTCGGTTCCGAACTCCGATGCCTGGAGGTAGCGACGAGCCGCGGTCTCCGGCGTTTGAGACATGCCGGGGATGAGCTTTATCAGCGGCATCATCAGCCACTTGATGACTGGGCCAGCGTTTCGCGCCGCCTTGGTGTCGGGCGCGCTGCCGGGCGAGACGGCGTACACGGCCATGCCGGAAGGTAGCCGCCGTGCCAGTGCGGCGGCCCACCAAGCGACGACGAGCTTCGCGTCGGCAAACGCCCGGTTGGGCTCGAACTTCACGTTGGGCCCGCTGCGCACCAGGGCTTTCACCGCGGCGCTCCGGTCGCCCTGGTGTTGCGTGGCCGCAAGGGCCGCCACGTCGGTATAGCTGAACATGGGTACGTCCCCTCGGGCAGCTTCCGAGCCGGCAATGACAATCCGCGCGTTGGGGCTCAGCAGGTTGGCGCGGAGCAAACCGACAGCCAGTTGATGATGGCCGATGA
>DATCBF010000219.1:0-3346 GCA_036512025.1 Solirubrobacterales bacterium | reverse complement strand
GTGCCGAAGAGCAGGTGGTCCACGGTCTGGGTGTCGCCGTCAGCGAAGGTGATGTGCACCTGCCCGTCCCGCGCGGTCGCGGAAACCACGGGACGACCCAGCCTGATCGGTACCTCCGTCAGCCGTGGCGGCAGCCAGGCGGCAGCAGCCGGGCGGATGGACCGGTAGGCGAGCGGACCCTGGGCCCGCCGCGGCAGCCGCCGGAACAAATCGGGCACCGCCACCAGCCGGGACAGTCCCATGGGGCCGACGTCGGTGGGCGCGTACACGAGCCGGGCGTACCGGCCGAGCATCCGGTGGTATTTGCCGCCGTTCAGCCAGTGCAGATGATCCTGCCGGACTGCCACTTCGGCTTGGGCGCCGCTCTCATGAAGCAGCGCGGCGCACTCCAATGCGCTCTGCCCCCCGCCCACGACCAGCACCCGCGCTCCGCGGAAGCGGCGGAAATCTCGGTGGTCACCGGTGTGCGAAGCCAATTCGGACGGCAACCCGGCGGCAACCGCCGGGCTATTGGCGAACAACTCGATACCAGCCGCGACCACCACCCGGCGGGCGCTGATCGCGGTACCGTCCGCGAGGGTGAGCCGGAATCCGCCCGGGCCTGCTGCTAGCGCCTCCACCAGGCGGCGGTCCACGTCCGGCGCGACTTGTTGCTGCACCCACAGGCCGTAGTCGATGAAGCGATCCAGCGGTACCGGCGGGTCAAAGCTGGTGCCGGTAGTGGCGCAGAATGAGTCCAGGGACAGCTCGCCCTGGTACTCCGCGATGCAGGTGGCGGACCAGTTAGAGCGCAGCAGCAGGCCGGCGGGCATGTTCTGCCAGAACGACATTGGCTGGCCAATGACCTGGACATCTATACCAGCCCGGCGCAGGTGCGCGGCAGCGGTCAGCCCGTACGGCCCGGCGCCGATGATGGCGACGTTGGTGTCAGTCATGGTTCGCCGGCTCGTGCCATGCTGAGGCGGCTAGAGGACGCTGAGTTACTGACATGAAATCCCCTCCTAGACAAAGCCTCATGCCTGCCGCCGGGCCGTCCGAGGCGAAAGCCGGTCCGCAGTAGACAGCCCGCGCTCCTGCCATTCGCGGGCGCGGCGACGGTTGGATTCCCTCATGACGTCAATGAACGGGGAACGCCGCAGCTGCTCGAGTAGTTCGAGGTTCGGCATGACGCAGTGCCCGCCTATGTAGCCGGGCTGGAAGCCGACCGGCGGGAAAAAGTCGATCTCCGCGAAGAAATCGATCGTTTCCCAGTAATCCGCGTCGACGGCCTCGGCGAAGCGGTCCATCTCCTGCGCCCACGCGACCAGGACCCCGAAGTAAGTGGTTTCCAGGAGCTTGGCGAGTTCGAGCGCCTCCGGGGACGACATGCGTTGCGTGGTCATGCCGACGGCGGCAAAGTGGTCCTCCACCAGCGCGACGGCGTGCACCGATGTACCGGCGACGAACTTCCGGTAGCGCCCCAGTTCGTCCGTCATCCGGGCATGCTTTCCGCGTACCGGGCTGTAAACGGCCAGTACGCCCGTCTTCTCCTGGATTTCCCTGGTCGTCCCGGGAACCACGGTGCTGTTAACCACGACGACTCCGGGCTCATAGAGCGAGACGTAGCGGGACGCAGACGAGACGAAATCGGAGGTGTATGGGAAGCAGAGATGAAGGACTTGGACGCCATCGTAGGGACGATCCTCAATGTCCCGGCCGGCCGCGTGGTGTACCTCGCGCAAGATCTCCAGCAACGGACCTCCGATCTCACCGAGGCCAACAACCAGCGTCGCTGCTTCAGTGGACGTCTCCGTCTTGATGGCGTCTTCGCTGGAGAGCATTCCGGCTGCCGCCGGTGAACCGGGAGAACTGCTCGGATTAGGCATGCTTCGTTGTCTCCTTGTCCTTCGGCCTTGCGACTTGCATTCGGCAAACCTGACCGACCAGGGGGCTGCGCGCCCTCGCCTTGCGCCACGAATGCAGTTCCCGGGAGCCGGCCAGCGCTTCGACTGTCTCCACAAGCGTCTCTATCTGCGCGGGCCAGCCGAGCTTGTCCAGCTTCATCAGGCTCCTGGCCGCCCGTTCCTCGGCCGCCACAGGATTGGCCAGGAGGGCCCGGACCGCCCGGGCGAGATCCTCCGCGTTCTCCGGTTCGAAAAACTGCAGTTCGTCATCGGAAAAGTAGTGCCTCATCGTGGCGATGCCCGAGCAGATCACCGGCAATCCGAGAGCGACGTACTCGGCGACCTTCATCGAAAACACCAGGGAACCGAAGACGCCGCCACGTTGCGGTGAAATTCCCGCCACCGCGTCGCTCAGCATGGAGGGAATCTGGGCGTTGGGAACCAAACCCCGGAACTCTACGCGGTCCGCCACTCCTAGGTGCTCGGCCAGCCGCACTACGGACTCCAGGGCAGGGCCTTCCCCTATTACCCGGAACCGCAAAGAAGGAAATTCGTCAGCCAGCAGGGAAACTGCCTGCACAACCAGATCGAGACCGTTGCGGTAAGCGATGCTGCCGCTGTACACAATCCACTCGAAGCTCCCTCTGTCGCGGGACGCCTCCAGTGGGGCGAAACGCCGAGGATCAGGAATGTTCATCACCACTGACACTGGTCGTGATGATCTCGCGCTCAGCCGACGCCGCATCGACTCATTGACAGTAATCAACGCGTCTGAAAATGAGATGCTAATCCGTTCCTCGGCATTCGCCAAGCGCTGAGCCCACGGCGGAAGATCACGTCCACGAATATCGGCCAGCAGCTCGGCGGCGGGATCATGGACATCGAGGACGATCTTGGCTCCGCCGATCTTGGGGAACAACCCGGCGAACACAAGGAAGTTCGGCATGTTGTGCACGTAGACGACGTGGTACCTCCGCCTAGCGTGGAGCAGGCTCACCAGGACGAAGGCCCACGAAAAGAAAGCACTGTATTCGAAGGCGTAGCGGGCTAGTCCGGTCTGCTTTTTTTGCATGGGAAGGAGGCGGACGCGAAGTGACCCGCCGTCACTGCTCGCTTTTATCCCGTCGTAGGATACGGCGAAGACGTCGACTTGGTGGCCGCTTTCAGTCAATGTCTCAGCGGCCCGTTTGACGCGAGGGTCGAAGGTATAAAAGGTGTATGCGATCATGGCGATCCGCATGTCATTCTCCTGCCTTTCCGGTCATCTCGCGCCGCCTCGGAAGAGGGCTGGCACGGTACGCAGAAGGATGGCAAGGTCAAGCGTGAAGCTGCGGCGGGTGACGTATTCGACGTCGAGCTCGAGGGCCTTCCGCATGGGAAGCAGGCTGCGGCCATTGACCTGCCACAGCCCGGTTATACCGGGCTTGACCGTAAAACGTTGCTGGTAGTCCTCTTTGAACAAC
>DATCBF010000218.1:0-5754 GCA_036512025.1 Solirubrobacterales bacterium | reverse complement strand
GAAACGTCGGCCGGCCGCTCTCAGAGCTGGTCGGCGAGGTCGAGCCGGACGCCACCGTCGTCTGCGAGGCATCGAGCTTCCAGCTCGAGGACAGCGACTACTTCGCGCCCGAGTGCGCGGTCTTCCTCAACCTCGCCCCCGACCACCTCGACCGTCACGCCGACCTTGGCGCCTATCTCGACGCGAAGCTGCGGATCTTCGCCAACCAGGGCAACGACGACATCGCGATCTTCAAGGCCGACGACCCGGCGCTGGGGGGGGTCGACCTCGGCGGCTGCGCCCGGCGCATCTCCTTCTGCACCGGCGTCGCGCCCGATTGCGAGGTATCGCTGGCGGAAGGCACGATCTTCTATGGAAGTGAGCCGCTGCTCGCGGTCCGGGAGCTGGGAATCCTCGGCGAGCACAACGTCGCCAACGCGATGGCCGCCGCCGCGGCGGCCCTGGCGATGGGGGTCGACCGCGACGCCGTCCGCGACGGGCTGCGCAGCTTCGCCGGGGTGCCGCACCGGCTCGAGCCGGTAGCCGAGATCGACGGCGTCCGCTTCGTCAACGACTCCAAGGCCACAAACGTCGCCTCGGCGGTCGTCGGCCTGCGCGCCTTCGAGGGCGGCATCCACGCGATCCTCGGCGGCAGTGAGAAGGACGACGACTTTGCGCCGCTGGTCGACCCGATCGTCGAGCGCTGCGTCGCCTGCTACCTGATCGGCGCCTCCGCCGGCCGCCTTGCCACCGAGCTGGCGCCGGTGGTGGCGGGTGGCGTTGAGATGCGCCTCTGCGACGACCTCGAGGACGCGGTGCACAGCGCCGCGGCCGCGGCAGTTCCCGGCGACACGGTCTTGCTCTCGCCGGCCTGCGCCAGCTTCGATTCCTTTGAGAACTTCGAACGCCGCGGCGAGCGCTTCCGCGAGCTGGTCGAGGGGTTGGCATGAGCGCCCGCGCCCTCACCGCCGGCCGCCCGGCCAAACCGCGCAGAGCCGCTACGAAGAAGAAGAAGAAGAAGGCCCGGGCCGCCGCTCCCTCAGCCGAGTACAACATGCTGCTCACCGCGACCCTCTGCCTGCTCGCCTTCGGCGCGGTGATGGTCTTCTCGGCCAGCTCGACGACGCAGGTGCTGAGCAACGGCGGCCTCTCCAACAGCGCCTTCTACCTGAAGCGGACGCTGATGTTCGGCGCCTTCGGGCTGTTGGTCATGCACCTCACCGCCCGCCACGGACTCGTCCTGGTCCGGCGGCTGACGCCGGCGATCCTCGCCTGCTCGCTCTTCCTCCTGCTCGCGGTGCTGGGGGTCGGGAGCACGGTCAACGGCGCCACCCGCTGGATTGGCTCCGGCTTCCTCCAGATCCAGCCCTCCGAGCTGGCCAAGGTGGCGCTGATCCTTTACGGCGCCGACCTGTTGGCCCGCAAACCGAAACGGGCACGGACGATCCAGGGCTTCATGCCGTTCCTGCTGGTCGCCGCCCTCGCCTGCATGCTGGTCGTGGTCGAGCCCGACATGGGGACGGCGATGGTGATCGCCTTCTCTGTCGGGGCGACCTTGATCGCCGCCGGCGCCCGTCCCCGTGACATTGGCCTGATCGCGCTCGGGCTCGGCGTCCTCGCCCTGCTCGTCACCGTGGTCGAGCCCTACCGGATGGCCCGCCTGACCGGCTTTCTGCATCCCGGCTCCGACGCCGCCGGAACCGGCTTCCAGGCCGCGCAGGCAAAGATCGCGCTCGGCTCGGGTGGGCTTTTCGGGGTCGGCATCGGCAACGGCGTGCAGAAGGCCTTCTACCTGCCGGAGGCCCACACCGACATGATCTCCGCCGTGATCGGCGAGGAGCTCGGGCTGGTCGGGATCCTCGGCGTCGTCGGCCTCTTCTCGATGTTCGGCTACGCGGGCCTCAAAGTTGCCCAGAAAGCCAAGGACAACTACGGCAAGCTGTTGGTCGCGGGCCTGACCTCGCTGATCTTGGTCCAGGCGTCGATCAACCTCTTCGCCGTGATGGGGCTGGCGCCGCTGACCGGCGTGCCGCTGCCCTTCGTCTCCTACGGCAACAGCAGCCTGCTGGCGACGCTGTTCGCGGTCGGCCTGATCCTCAACGTGGCCCGAGGAGGCACCGCCGCCGCGGCTTCTTCGGGGCGGTCCACCAGCGCTGGCAAACTGCGCGTCGTCGAAGGCGGGCGCTCGCCTGCGAGCGGAAGGAGTCGATCGAGCAGTGCCAAAAAACGTAAAAGTAGTGCTGGCCGCGGGGGGAACGGCCGGGCACGTAGTGCCGGCCATGGCGGTCGCCGCCGAGCTTAGGGTCGGCGGCGCCGAAGTCTCCTTTCTCGGCACGCGCGAGCGGATCGAGGCCGAGCTGGTGCCTGCCGCGGGATATGAGATCGACTACCTCAAGGTGAGGGGGATCGACCGCCGCAACCCGCTGCGCGCGGCCGGCGCCGCCTTCGAGGCGATCGCAGCCGTGGGCGCGGCGAGAAGCGCGATCCGACGTCGCGGCGCCGACGTCGTCATGGGCGGCGGCGGCTTCGTCGCCGGCCCGGCCGGCCTGGCCGCCGTCACCGCGCGCACGCCGCTGGTCCTGACCGAGGCCGACAGTCATATGGGGCTGGCCAACCGCCTGCTCTCGGGACGGGCCAGGCGGGTCTGTCTCGCCTTCCCGATCTCCGGCCGCGAGGGGGAGCGCTATCTCGTCACCGGGCGCCCCGTCCCCGACGCGGTCTTGAGCGCCGATCGCGCCCGCGCCCGCGAGCGCTTTGGGATCGACCCGCGAGCGAAGGCGCTGCTGGTGATGGGCGGCAGCCAGGGCGCGCGCTCGATCAATTTCGCGGCGATCGAGGCATTCGCCGGCCGCCCCGGCCGCGACTTCGATGTGATCCACCTCGCCGGTCGTCGCGACTACGACGATCTGAGTCAGAAGCTAGCCGGCTCCGCGCATGCCGAGCGCTACACCCTGCTGGCCTACGAGCCCGACCTCGGCGACACCCTCGCCGCCTGCGATCTGGTCCTCGGTCGCTCGGGGGGGTCGATCTTCGAGGTGACCGCGACCGGGCGGCCGGCGGTCCTCGTTCCCTACCCGCACGCGACGGCCGACCACCAGAGCGCCAACGCCGCCTGGATGGAGCAAGCGGGGGCTGCCGTCGTGATCCGCGATGCCGACCTCGACGCCGAGCGCTTGGCGAGCGAGGTCGGTGGGCTGCTCGGCGCAGGGGAGAGGCTGGCGAGGATGGCGGCCGCCTCGGCCGCGATCGCCAAGCCCGATGCGGCGCGGCGGATCGCCGACGAGGTCCTGGCGGCGGCGGGACGATGAGCACGGCGGGTCAAAAGCGGGACTGGGCGGCTCGACGGCTGCACTTCATCGGCATCGGCGGCGCCGGCATGAGCGGGCTGGCGCTCGTCTGCGACGAGCTGGGCTCGACCGTGACCGGAAGCGACCGCGCCGGCTCCTCTTATATAGAGCGCCTGCGCGCCGCCGGCATCGACGCCGTCGTCGGCCACGACGCGGCGGGGCTGCCGGAGGGTGTCGAGGTCGTGGTCTCGACCGCGATCGGCGAGGACAACCCCGAGCTCGCCCTGGCCCGAGAGCGTGGGCTGAGTGTCCTGCATCGCGGTCAGCTGCTGGCCCAGCTCTGCGCCGAGAAGCGGCTGATCGCGGTTGCCGGCACCCACGGCAAGACGACCACCACCGCGATGCTGGTCTGGGCGCTGCGGGCGATCGGCGCCGACCCCGCTTTCTTCGTCGGCGGCGAGGTGCCGGGCATCGCCGCCGGCGGCGATGCCAACGCGGGCTGGGGGAAGGGCGAGTGGGTCGTGGCCGAGGCAGATGAGAGCGACGCGAGCTTCCTGCGCCTGCGGCCGGAGATCGCGGTCGTGACCAACGTCGAGATGGACCACCACAGTCGCTGGGGCTCGCTCGCCGAGTTGCACCGGGCCTTCCGTGAGTTTCTCCAGCCGGCAAGCGGAGCCGTCCTGCCGGCCGATGGCGGCTTGGCCTCTCTGGCGCAGGGGGAGGCGCTTGGCTTCGACACGACGAGCCCGGGGCCCCGGGAGCTGCCGTTGGCCGTCCCCGGCGCCCACAACCTCCTCAACGCTCGCGCCGCCCTTGCCGCGGTCGAGCTGGCGAGGCTGGACGTGAGCGCCGGCGCCGCGGCGCTGGCCGACTTCCCCGGCGTGCGCCGACGGCTCGAGTTCAAGGGCGAAGCGGCCGGCGCTCGCATCTATGACGACTACGCCCACCACCCGACCGAGGTGCGGGCGGCGCTTTCGGCGCTGCGTGGGCTCGCTCCCGAGCGCCTGGTCGCCGTCTTCCAGCCCCATCTCTATTCACGGACCAAGGCCTTGACCGAGGAGTTCGGAGCGGCCCTGGCTCTCGCCGACGAGGTCGCCGTGCTCGATGTCTATCCCGCCCGCGAGGAGCCGGTCGGCGAGCTGGCCGGAATCAGCGGCCTGCAGGTGGCCCAGGCCGCCGCGGAGCGGATCGGCGGCAGGCGGGTCTGGTGGCTGCCTACGGCCGCTCGCGCTCGCGAGGCCCTCGGCCCACGCCTTGCCCCCGGTCAGATCCTGGTCACGATCGGGGCCGGCGACATCTTCAAGCTCGGCGAGGCTCTGGTCGGGGACGAGGAGGGGAGATGAGCCTGCCCGACGGCGTCCGTGCCGACTTTCCCCTGGCCCGGCTGACGACGGTGCGCACCGGTGGTTCGGCCGACTGGTTTGCCCGACCGGAGAGCGAGGAGTCGCTGCTGGCAATTCTCGCCTGGGCCGAGGGAGAGGGCTTGGCGCTGGGAGTGATCGGCTCGGGCTCCAACCTGCTGGTGGCCGACGACGGATTCCGCGGCCTCGCGATCAAGCTCGACGGGAATCTGGTGACGATCGAGCGCGAGGGAGACCGGATTTTATGCGGCGGTGGCGCCCGCCTTCCCTCGGCCGCGGCGAAGGCAGCCGGCTGGGGCCTGGGGGGGCTCGAATTCGGGATCAACATCCCCGGCACCGCGGGAGGGGCGGTGAGGATGAACGCCAACGCCTACGGCGGGCAGCTGGCCGAGGTCCTGGAGTGGGTCGATGTCTGCACCTCCTCGGGCAAGGACCGGCGCGCGCCTGCTCAGCTGGGCTTTTCATACAGAAGTTCCAACCTGGCTGAGGGCGAGGTCGTCTCACGGGCCTCCTTCGGCCTGGAGCCCGCGGATCCGGAGACGGCGAGGGCGACGCTTGCCTCGATGCGCGAGAAACGCCGCGAGGCCCAGCCCTCGGGGATCAAGACCTTCGGCTCGACCTTCAAAAACCCCGACGACGAGCGTGCCGAGGGCCGCAGCGCCGGCCTGCTGCTCGAGGCGGCCGGCTGTCGCGGCCTGCGCCACGGTGGCGCCCGCTTCTCCGAGAAGCACGCCAACTTCGTCGAGAACACGGGCGAGGCGACGACGGCCGATGTGCTGGGCCTGATGTGCGAGGGCCGCCGCCGCGTGCACGAGCGCTTTGGGGTGGAGTTGGAGCCCGAGGTCCAGGTTCTGGGCGACGTGCGATGGCCCGAGGGCTGGCGGCTGTGATCCGGCGGCTGGCGATAGCCGCGGTCTTCGTCGCGGTGCTGCTCGCCGCGTACTTCCTGCTGGCGCGCGACAGCACCGTCGCCCCCACGGTCACCTCTTCGCAGGCGACCGCGGTGATCGGCTCTGGATCAAGCGCGGTCGGCGTCGCGGCCGACGGCGCGATCCTCTCCTGGCTGCCGGCGCCCGACGACGGCAGCTTGCCGCGGCTGCCGCTCTCAGAGCCGCCAAAGAACGGCC
>DATCBF010000217.1:0-2172 GCA_036512025.1 Solirubrobacterales bacterium | reverse complement strand
CCAGCCGTTCTGGGCCAGGCAGGTGGGCTTGACGCCGGCGCAGACGCCCAGGGTGAGACAAGTGATGGGGGCGGGCTGCAGGTTGTCGTCGACGATCCCGTCGCAGTCGTTGTCGAGCCCGTCGCAGATCTCGATGCCGCCGTTGGTCTTGAGGCACTGCGTCTCGCAGCCCGGAATGGTCGGGTCGCGATCGTAGAAGTCCGGCAGGCAGGGGCCCTGGGTGCAGACCCCCGCCACGCAGGTCGCCGTCGCGAACGGGAATCCGCACTGGCGGTTGCAGGCGCCGCAGTTGGCGGCGTCGGTCATGAAGTCGAAACCGTCGTCGATGATTCCGTTGCAGTCGTTGTCGAGGCCGTCGCAGATCTCGACGCCGCCGTTGGTCTTCGTGCACTCGCAGCCGTTCGATGGGTCATTGTCCGCGTCGAAGAAGCCGGCCTGGCAGGCGAACTTGCAGACTCCCGCCAGGCAGGACGGCGTCGCGTTTGGCACGATGCACTGGTGAAAGCAGGTGCCGCAGTTCGCGATGTCGGTCTGCAGATCGGGCGAGTTCGGGTTGCAGACCTGGATGCCGCCGGTGCCTCCCACGCCGCCCTGGCCCGCGCTACCGCCGGCGCCTCCCTGGCCGCTCGCTCCGCCGGCATGACCACCGGCGCCTCCGGGGTGCGCGTCCGGCGTGTGCATGCCTGTGTCCGTTCCGGCGGGACGATCGGCGATCGCGGCGTCGCTCGGAATCACCCCGACGCCGAAATCGTAGAGGTGATCGCGACATCCGGCCGCGACGCAGGACAGCGCCGCCAGAAATAGAGCGGATTTGAGTAAGTTAGCCAGCCGCCCCGAGATCATAGGTGTACCCGTCCACTATACTCCAAACGGAGGTAAGCGAAAATACTCTAGGGTGACGATTCCGGTGCATTCGGGCGCGATCGCCCGCGTCGGAGGCGGCCCTAGGCCAACTCGAGGCCGGCAAAGAAGAAGGCCAGCTCGGCCTTCGCCGTGTCGGGCCCGTCGCTGCCATGGACGGCGTTCTTCTCGATGTCGGTGCCGTAGCTGCCGCGGATGGTTCCCGCCGGCGCCTTCTTCGAATCGGTCGGGCCCATCACCTCGCGGTAGCGGGCGACAGCGTTCTCGCCTTCGATCGCCATCACGACGCAGGGGCCCGAGGTCATGAAGCGGACCAGGTCCCCGTAAAAGGGGCGTTCCTTGTGCACGGCGTAAAAGGCGCGCGCCTGTGGATCGGAGAGCCGCATCAGGCGCAGGCCGACGATCTTGAGCCCGGTCTTCTCGACGAGGTCGACCACGCCGCCGACGGCGTTCTTGGCAACTGCATCTGGTTTCACGATTCCGAACGTTCTCTCGATGGACATTTTTCTTTCTCTAGTGGTTGGTCGCGTCGGGACGGGTTCCCTGGATCATTTGACGAAGCTTGCGACGGTCTTGCCCAGCTCCGCCGGTGTCGCCGCGATCGCGATGCCGGCCTCGAGGAGCGCGGCGATCTTCTCGGCCGCCGTCCCTTTGCCGCCGCTGATGATGGCGCCGGCGTGGCCCATGCGCTTGCCCGGTGGTGCCGTCTGTCCGGCGATGAACGCGGCCACTGGCTTTTTCATGCTGGTCTTCACGAACCGTGCCGCCTCCTCCTCGGAGGTTCCGCCGATCTCGCCGATCATGAGGACCGCCTCGGTCTGCGCGTCGCGCTCGAACAGCGCCAGGCAGTCGATGAAATCGATCCCCTTGACCGGATCTCCGCCGATGCCGATGGCGGTCGATTGGCCGAGGCCGAGCGCGGTCAGCTGGTGGGCCGCCTCGTAGGTCAGCGTCCCGGAGCGCGACACCACGCCGACCTTGCCGGGCTTGTGGATGTAGCCCGGCATGATCCCGATCTTGCAGGCGCCGGGGGTGATGACGCCCGGGCAGTTGGGACCGATCAGCGTCGACGTCGGGTAGGCGCCGAGGGCGCGTTTCACCTTCACCATGTCGAGAGTGGGGATGCCCTCCGTGATGCAGACGATCACCCCGATGCCGGCCTGCGCGGCCTCCAGGATCGCGTCGGCGGCGCCCGGCGGCGGGACGTAGATGACGGTCGCGTTGGCGCCGGTCTTCTTGACGGCCTCCTCGACGGTGTCGAACACGGTGAACCCTTCGTGGACGAGGCCACCCTTGCCGGGGGTGACACCG
>DATCBF010000216.1:0-3792 GCA_036512025.1 Solirubrobacterales bacterium | reverse complement strand
AGCTTCGAGCCCTGGGTGAACACGGAGCCCATCTGGTACGGCATTCGCGAGATGACCGCGGCGAAGATGACGAGCGACATCCCGTTGCCGATGCCGCGCTGGGTGATCAGCTCGCCCAGCCACATCAGCAGGGTGCAGCCGGCGGTGAGGCAGATCACGATCAGGAAGGTCTTGGCGAAGGTGAGGTTGCCAACGACGCTGGTGCCCGATTCCTTGCCAAAGGAGCGGAAGAGGAAGACGTAGCCGAGCGACTGGCCGAAGGCGAGGCCGACGGTGAGGTAGCGCGTGTACTGGGTGATCTTCTGCTGGCCGACTTCTCCCTCTTTCTGCAGGCGCTCCAGCGAGGGCACGACCACGGTCAGCAGCTGCAGGATGATCGAGGCGGTGATGTAGGGCATGATCCCCAGCGCGAAGAGGCTGAGGCGCGAAAGGCTTCCGCCAGAGAAGAGGTTGAGGAAGCCAAGGATGTTGGATCCGCCGAAGTTCGACTGGATTTCCTTGACCGCGTTTACGTCGACGCCGGGCGCCGGGATGTAGGCGCCGAGCCGGTAGAGCGCCAGCATCGCCGCCGTAAAGGCGATTTTCTTGCGGATATCGGCGACGCTGAATGCGTTGGCGATCGTCCGAAGCACAGTTACTCCAGGGTCTCGCAGGTGCCGCCTGCGGCCTCGATCTTCTCTTTCGCCGTAGCGCTGAACCCGTGCGCCCGCACGGTCAACTTCTTCGAAATCTCGCCCCGGGCAAGGATCTTGACCGGATCCGAGCGCTTCGCAAGGCCCTTCGCCTTCAGGGTCTCCGGCGTCACCTCGGCGCCGGCCTCGAAACGCTCCTCGAGGTCGGCGAGGTTGATCGGCTGCGTCTTGGTCCGGAAGTTCTCGAATGGCATCGACTTCTTCATGTGCGGGCCGCGGAGCTTTCGCATCCGCATGTGGATCGGGTTCTGCCCACCCTCGTAGCCGGCCTTGCGCTTTGCGCCGGCTCGGGAGCCGGCGCCCTTGTGGCCGCGGCCCGAAGTCTTGCCCAACCCGCTGCCCTCGCCGCGGCCGATCCGCTTACGCGGGCGGCGCGATCCCGGCTTCGGCTTCAGGTTGTGAAGCCCGATCTCGTCCTCACGAGGCACCTCGGCCATCAGGACTTGACCTCGACAAGGTGGGTGACGACACGAAGCTGGCCCTGCAACTGCGGCGAGTCCTTGCGCTCGACAACCTTGCCGATCCGACCGAGCCCAAGCGCCGCAAGCGTAGCTTTCTGGCTCGGATTGGTCCCGGCGACAGAGCGAACCTGCTCAATGGTCAAAGCGCTCACGAAGCCTCACCCTCCGCAGCCGGAACCGCCTCAGCGACCGGGGCACCAGCCTCAGTGGCCGGAGCCTCGGGCTTGGGCGCCTCCTCCGAGGTCGGCGTGGTGTCGGGGGGGTCGAGAACGGAGGCCGTGCCCCCGCCCGCAGGGCCCCCCGGCGCCGCAGCGGCCTCGGCCGGTTCGTCGGCAGCCAAATGCTCTCCGTCCACAGCCCCGTTGCTCTTCTCGACTCCAAGTACCTGAGACACAGTCAACCCCCGCAGCTCCGCAACCTCCTCGGGCCGCCGCAACCGGATCAACCCGTCCATGGTCGCCTTGACCAAGTTGATCGGGTTCTGGGTGCCGATGCTCTTGGTCAGCACGTCGCGGACGCCGCCGAGCTCGAGCACGGCGCGGACGCCGCCACCGGCGATGACGCCGGTACCGGGGCTGGCCGGCCGCAGGACGACGTGTCCGGCGCCGTAGCGGCCGATGATCTTGTGGGTCAGCGTCTGCCCGTATTTGGGGACGCGGATCAAGTCCTTGCGGGCGTTCTCGACGCCCTTCTGGATCGCCAGCGGGACCTCACGGGCCTTGCCGTAGCCGATCCCGACGACACCCTCTTCGTCACCGACGGCAACCAGCGCCGTAAAAGAGAAACGGCGGCCGCCCTTGACCACCTTGGCGACGCGGTTGATCTCGATCACCCGCTCCTGAAGGTCGAGCCCGCGCGGGCTGACCGTCTCGATATTTGTTGTGTCCATTCCCTTCATCGCAAGCGACCCACCGTACTAGACATCTAGAAGATCAGTCCTCCTTCGCGGGCGCCCTCGGCGAGTGCCTTGACGCGACCGTGGTACTGGTAGCCGCCGCGATCGAAGACGCAGGTCTCGACCCCGGCCGCCTTGCCGCGCTCGGCGAGCAGCTCACCGGCACGTTTTGCCTGCTCACTGGCGGCCAATTTACGCAGGTCCGGCTCGATCCAGTTGACGGCAGCGACGGTGTGACCTTTGCCGTCGTCGATCAACTGGGCGAAGACGCCGCGGTTGGAACGGTAAACAGAGAGACGGGGACGCTCGGCCGTGCCGGTAACCCGGGCGCGGACGCGACGGCGACGGCGCAAGCGGCGCTGCCGGTTCGTAAGGACTGTCATGCGCGCTTGCCCACCTTTCGCAGGACGTGCTCGCCGCGATAGCGGATGCCCTTGCCCTTGTAGGGCTCTGGCGGCCGCCGCTTGCGGATATCCGCCGCGACCTGGCCGACGAGCTGCTTGTCGATCCCGCGGACGATGATCTCGGTCGGCTGCGGAACCTCGAAATCGATGCCATCGGGCGCTGCGATCGCAACCGGGTGCGAGTAGCCGAGCGCCAGCTCCAGGTTCTTGCCTTTGAGCTGGGCGCGGTAGCCGACGCCCTGGATCTCCAGCCGCTTCTCGAACCCCTCGGTCACGCCCTCGACCATGTTCGCGATCAAGCTGCGCGTCAGTCCATGAAGGGCCCGGTGCTCCCCGCGATCGGTCGGGCGCTGAACGGTGAGCACGCCCTCTCCCTGCTCGACCGCCATGTCGACCGAATGGCTCTGTGTGAGCTCGCCCTTGGGGCCCTTGACGGCGACGCGACCAGGCGCGAGCTCGACCGTGACGGCCTCGGGTACGGGGATGGGTTTTCTTCCGATTCGACTCATAAGACGATCACCAGACGTAGGCGACAACCTCGCCGCCGACGCCCTTCGACTTCGCTTCGTGCCCGGTCATCACACCGACGGAGGTGCTGACAATCGCGGTGCCGGTGCCTCCAAACACGCGCGGGACGTTTTTGTGGTCGACGTAGCGGCGCCGGCCGGGACGGGAGATGCGTTCGATGCCGAGAATCACCGGGCGGCGGTCCTCCGTGTACTTGAGATGGATGCTGATCGCCTCGCCCACGGGGGCCTTGGCCGGCGCGAAATCGCGGATGTAGCCCTGCTCCTTGAGGATCCGCGACATCTCAATCTTCAGCCTCGAAGAGGGAATCTCAACCTCGTCGTGGCCGGAGCGCAGAGCGTTGCGAATCCGGGTCAGGTAATCGGCTATTGGGTCAGTCTGCATTTGTCTACCAACTCGACTTGGTCATGCCGGGGATGTAACCCTCGTGCGCGGCCTCACGCAGGCAGATCCGGCAGAGGCCGAACTTGCGGTAGTAGGCGCGCGGCCGTCCACAGCGACGACAACGGTTGTATCCCCGAGTTTTGAACTTGGGTTTTCTGCTCTGTCGAACCTTCTGGGAAGTCTTAGCCATTGTCCTGATTCTCCTCGTCGGTCGAGCTCTCGGCGTCGCCGCCCTCGCCGTCTCCAGCGTCCTCGCCGCCCTCGCCCTCGTCCGTCTCCGGCTTGGCGTAGGCGTCGGGATTCTCCTCTTTGAGCTGCTCGAGGGCGGCCTGCTCGGCCTCGGCCCGCAAGCGAGCCTCCTCTTTGCGCTGCTCCTCCTCGGCCTCAGCCTCGGCCTCGGCATTGCCGCTGCCGGGGCGACCCTCTTT
>DATCBF010000215.1:0-13739 GCA_036512025.1 Solirubrobacterales bacterium | reverse complement strand
CGGGCGCCTCGATCCTGTCCCGCAGCTTGCCGTTGATCTGGACGATCAGGGTCACCGTGTCACTCACGAGGAGAGCCGGATCGGCCTGGGGCCAGGGCTGCTCCCAGACGCGCGAGCCGTTCAGCCGCTCCCATACCTCGGCCCCGAGGTGCGGGGCGAAGGGGAAGATCAGCGAGGCGGCGGTCGCCGTCGCGAAACGCACCGCGGCGGTCCCGGCCGGATCGCCATAGAGGCCGTCCTTGAGCCGGTAGCTGTCGTTGACCAGCTCCATCACCGCGGCGATCACGGTGTTGAACTGGAAGCCGCGCTCGAAGTCATGGGTCGCCTTCTCGATCGCCCAGTGCGCCTTGGCGAGCAGGGCGCGGGCATCGCCGGTCGCCTCCGCGCCACCGGCCTCCGCGGCCTCTTTGCCTTCCAGCTCCTCGCAGAGGCGCCAGAGGCGGGAGAGGAAGCGCCCGACGCCCTCCAGCCCCTCATCGGACCAGTCGGCGCCACGCTCGGGCGGGCCCATGAAGCAGATGTAGGTGCGGGCGGTGTCGGCGCCGTAGCGCTCGACGTACTCGCCGGGGCTGACCGTGTTGCCCCTGGACTTCGACATCTTCGCCCCGTCGCGGGTGATCATCCCCTGGGCGAAGAGGTTGGCGAACGGCTCCTGCACCCCGAGCCGGCCGATGTCGGCCAGCGCCTTGGTCAGGAAGCGCGCGTACATCAGGTGCAGAATCGCGTGCTCGACGCCGCCGATGTACTGATCGACCGGGAGCCAGTTGGCGGCCGCGGCCGAATCCCAAGCCGCCTCGCTGTTATTGGAGTCGAGGTAGCGGATGAAGTACCAGGAGGAGTCGACGAAGGTGTCCATCGTGTCGGTCTCGCGGCGGGCGGGGCCGCCGCAGCGCGGGCACTCGGTCGCAACCCAATCCTCGGCGGCCGCCAGCGGGCTCTTCCCCTGCGGCGCGTAATCCTCGACATCGGGCAGCTCGACCGGGAGCTGGTCCTCGGGCACCGCGACGGTGCCGCATTTCTCGCAGTAGACGATCGGAATCGGCGCGCCCCAGTAGCGCTGGCGCGAGACGAGCCAGTCGCGCAGGCGGTAGTTGACCGAGGTCTTGCCGCGCTCCTCGGCCGCCAGCCACTCGACGATCTCCTCGTAGGCAGCGCGATTGCCCTTGCCGTTGAAGCGGCCGGAGTTGACCATCGCCCCGTCGCCGGGATAGGGCAGGCCCTCCTCGTCGCGGGCGACCTCGGGATCGCTGCCCTCAATCACGCGGGCGACCGGAAGATCGAACTTCTGAGCGAACTCGTAGTCGCGGGTGTCGTGGCCAGGCACGGCCATGATCGCCCCGGTCCCGTACTCCATCAGCACGTAGTCGGCGACGAACATCGGGATCTCCTCGCCGTTGACCGGGTTGACGACGCTGCGCCCCAGCGCCACGCCGGTCTTCTCGCGGTCCTCGTCGCCGCGCTCGGAGGCGGACTCGCGGCCGACCTTGTTGACGTACTCGCGCACGGCCTCCTCGGCGGGCGTGCCGGCGACCAGCCGCCGCAGCTCCGGGTGCTCGGGGGCGAGGACGAAGAAGGTGGCGCCGAAAAGGGTGTCGGGGCGGGTGGTGAAGACCGGGAAGTCGAGGTCCATCTCCTCGCAGCGGAAGACGACCTCGGCGCCCTCGGAGCGGCCGATCCAGTTGCGCTGCATCGTGACCACGTGCTCGGGCCAGGACTCGAGCAGCTCGAAGTCGGCGAGCAGGCGCTCGGCGTAGTCGGTGATGCGGAAGAACCACTGCTCGAGATTGCGCTGGATCACCTCGGTCCCACAGCGCTCGCAGCGGCCGTCTACGACCTGCTCATTGGCGAGCACGGTCGCGTCCTTGGGGCACCACTGGACCGCCGCCTCGGTCCGGTAGGCGAGGCCCTTCTCGAACAGCTGCAGGAAGATCCACTGCGTCCAGCGGTAGTACTCGGGCGTGTGGGTCCCGAGCTCGCGCGACCAGTCAATCGAGATTCCCCACTCGCGGAACTGGCGGCGGAAGGAGGCGATCGAGCGCTCGGTCGCCTCGCGCGGGTGCTCGCCGGTTTTGATCGCGTTGTTCTCGGCCGGCAAGCCGAAGGCGTCATAGCCCATCGGGTGGATCACCTCGAAGCCGTGGCGGCGGCGGAAATGGGCGATCGCGTCGCCGACGGCGTAGCACTTGAGATGGCCGACATGGGGCTCGCCGGACGGGTAAGGCAGCATCTCCAGCACGTAAGACTTCGGCTTCGAATCGTCGAATCCAGGCTGGCCGGGGTTGGCGACCTCCCAGGTCTTCTCCTCGGCCCAAACGGACTGCCACTTGCGCTCGATTGCCTTTGGGTCGTATCCGCTCATTTGCGGCGATCTTATGAGGGTGCCTGGGCCGAGGGCGGGCACCCCTCCGGCGGAGACCGTTCGCCCCGCAGCCAAGCAGGGACGAAATCGCAGTCGCTCCCAGGAGTCTCCGGCGGAGGGGCGCCCGCCCTCGGCCGGAGCGCCGTCGAACACCCGCTGTTCGAGCGAGCTTGGGAAGGGCCGGCCGTAGAGAGATCTCGCGGCCGAAAGCTCGGAGCGGCTTGAAGCTTCCACGCGGCTTCGAAGCTCAAGCTGTTTCAACGCTCGACCGCGGGTGGCGTCGGGGTGGGCGGACTCGCGACCGAGCGCCCCGTCCCTAGAGCGTCGGAGAAAGCGCCCGCAGGATATGAGGCCAGACGTAGACCTCGACCGTCGCCGAGACGATCAGCGTCGGGATCGCCAGGGCCACGGTGATGAAGGTGGCGGCGAGGAGCTGGTTCCACTCACCGCGGCGGCTGGCGATCAGCCAGGCGGCCAGAGGCAGGAACAGAGCCGTCAGCTCGGGGATCGCGTGGGGCAGGACCGAGAGGATCAGCGCCGCCCTTGTCATGTGGAACTGGAAGGAGAGGGTCGAGCCCTGAAAGCCGAGGTAGAGAGCCTGGGTGGAGAGGGAAAAGATGGTGACGGCGGAGACGAAGAGGATCGCCAGCTCTCCCGCTTTGACGTGGATCCAGCGTGAGATGCCCGTCCGCTGCGCGGCGGCGATCGGCATCGAGGCGCCGGCGATGAAGCCGGCGACGCAGGCGGTCGCGTGCAGGGCGAGGACCGTCGCGTTGCGCTCCAGGATCGGGATCAGATCGCCGGGGCTCGACGGCGAGGTGATTCCCGGCATGTGGACCGGGGTCAGGTCCGGCGTCAGCATGCCGGCGACAAACCAGACCGCGATCAGCAGCGTGATCGCGATCGCGACGCTGAGAGCCAGCCAGCCGCGCAGGACGACCCAGAGCCTCCCCTGCCAGGCGTCGAAAGTCTCCCGCGTGTCTCGCATCCCGTGCGAGAACACATGCTGATTGGCGCTCATCGCTCCCTCATCGGCAGCCGGCGGCCGGGGTTTGAGCGATGCAATGGAGCTGAGGGGGCTCGAACCCCTGACCTTCGCGCTGCCAGCGCGACGCTCTTCCAGCTGAGCTACAGCCCCGGAGGCGCTGAGTTTAGAGGTTGGAGGCCGAGCGGCGGCGCTAAGCGGCCTGCTGCTCGGGGCCCTGATCCTCGTTTATGTCGAGGATCAGGTTGTCCGCCCCGGTGTGACGGACATGGAAGTCGAGAGCGGAGCGCTGCTCCAGCTCGCGCAGCAGCTCGACCGGCTCGTCGAGGCGCATCGAGAGCGTCGCCCGGCCCTCGGAAAAGCGCTCGACAGTGATCTCGGAGGCGCCGATCTGGCCGGCGGCGTCCTCGAACCCGACCAACTGGGAGAAGTCGCCCAGCGGGCCGATCTCGACCTTGACCAAGCCTTCGAAGATTCCCCGCAGGGCGCGGCCCATATCGCCGCTGCCATTCCCGTTGCCGTTCTGGCTGGGCTCAGACCCGTTGGCGGAGGGCTCGGGCTGTGCCTCGGCCACCTCCGTCAGCTCCTGCACCCGGCGGCTGACTTCGACCGCCTCGCTCAGGGCCTTCATCCGGATCCTCGTCGCCTGGCCCCGCGCCTGCGACTGGATCTCCTCCAGCCGCGCCGTCACCGTCGCCAGCGAGACGATGTTGCGATCGTGGCGATCGTTGGCCTCGCGCAGCCGCTCGGTCAGGCTCCTGATCTCATGCTCGCGCTCGATCACCATCTCCGAGAGGTCCGAGAGCTCTGTCTCCATCTCGACCACGACGCCGACCTTGTGCTCGAGCGCTCTGATCTCCGTGTCCCGCGCGGCGATAGCCGCATCGACATCGGTGCGTCGGTAGCCGAAGAGAGCCCGCTTGAAACCAACCATGCGCCGCACCGTAGGGCCGCGCCCGGACGGCATTTTGTGACATTAGTTTCCAGCTCGAACGGGTGTTCGAGACAGAGTCGAGCGACCGCTCAGGCGTTTGCCGCCGAGGATGCCTCGGGCGCGTCAAATGTAAGTTCCAGCCGCGGCGCCTCGCGCCAGAGATCCTCAAGCTGGTAGCGCGCCCGTTCCTCGGCAGTGAAGACGTGCACGACGCAGTCGAGGTAGTCAAGGACGATCCAGCCGTCGGCGCCCTCCCCCTCCATGCCGCCTGGCATCCGGCTCAGCTCGCCCTTCACCTGCAGCTTCACGTCCTCGACGATCGCCCTTGTGTGGCGTTCGTTGCGCGCCGTGCAGATCACCAGGAAGTCGGTATAGGAGACCAGCGCCCGCATGTCGAGGACGAGGATCTCATCGCCCTGTTTGGCATCGGCCAGCTCGGCCAGGCGCCGGGCGAGCGCTTCGGAATCGATCTCACTCATGAGTACACCCCCTTCTCCTCGATGAATCGGGCCACCGGCTCAGGCACCAGATAGCGCAACGGCCGGCCGGCGGCGGCACGCTCTCGCACAGCCGAAGAGGAGACGCCGAACTGTGGCATCTCCAGCATCGTCGCCCCGCCCTCGGCGCCAAGGCTGCGCAGCACCGCAGCTACGTCTGCCTCGGAGACCCCGGCTCGCCGGGCGACGGCGAGCCGGGCCAGCTCGACGACCCGCTGCGGCTGGCGCCAGCTCTCGAGGCCGACGGCGGCATCCGCCCCCATTACGAAAACCAGCTCCGAGTCGCCTTTGTCGCGTGCAAGCAGCTCCAACGTCTCATACGTGTAGGACGGCCCATCGCGTTCGACCTCGAGGGTGGAGGCCGTGAAGCGGGAGTCGTCGGCGGCAGCCAGCCGCGTCATCGCCAGCCGCAGCTCCCGTCCCGGGTCGTCGGCGATCCGCTTGTGCGGCGCGTCGCCGGTCGGAACCAGGATCACCTCGCTCAGGTTCAACTGCCAGAGCGCCTCCTGGGCGAGTGCGAGGTGTCCCAGGTGCGGCGGGTTGAAGGCCGAGCCGAGGACGCCGATGCCCGCCGGCTCCGCGCTACTCACGTATCTGGCCGTCGCCGCGCGCCACGTACTTGAAGGTCGTCAGCTCGCGCAGCCCGATCGGCCCGCGCGCGTGCAGCTTCTGGGTCGAGTTGCCGATCTCGGCGCCCATCCCGTACTCGAAGCCGTCGGTGAAGCGGGTCGAGGCGTTGACGTAGGCGGCGGCCGCGTCGACACCCGCCGCGAACCGCCCGGCCGCGTCCTCCGAGCCGGTGACGATCGCCTCCGAGTGGCCGGTGCCGTGGGCGTTGATGTGCTCGATCGCCTCATCGACGGAATCGACGACGGCAACCGCCATCTTCAGGTCGAGGTACTCGGTGTCCCAGTCCTGGTCGGTGGCGGCGCCGATCTCGACCCCACCGGCAAGCGCCCGCGCCCGCGGGTCGCCCACCAGCTCCACCCCGGCATCGCGCAGGTCGGCGAGGACGAGTGGCAGGAAGCTCTCGGCAACCGCCTCGTCGACCAGCAGAGTCTCGGCGGCGTTGCAGACGCCGGGCCGCTGCGTCTTCGCGTTGACCGCAATCCGCCGCGCCATCTCGAAGTCGGCATCGGCGTGCACGTACACGTGGCAATTCCCGGCCGCGGCATACATGACCGGCACCGTCGCAACGTCCTTGAGCGCCGCCTTCAGCCCCTCTCCGCCCCGCGGGATCAGAAGGTCGACCAACCCCTCCTGGGTGGCCAATTCAGCCAGATCCTCGCGGCCCCCGCCCGCAAGCAGCAGGACCGCATCCTCGGGCAACCCGGCCTCGACAAGAGCCTCGCGCACAACCGCGGCCAGTGCCGCGTTGGATTGCTCCGCGTAGCTCGACCCACGCAAGACGATCGCGTTCCCACTCTTGATCGTCAGAGCGGCACAGTCGATCGTCACATTGGGCCGAGCCTCATAGACGACGGCGACGACCCCGAGCGGCACCCGGACCTTCCGCAGGTCCAGCCCACTGGCCAAGGTCCTGTGCTCAAGCTCCTCGCCCACGGGATCGGGGAGTCCAGCCACAGCGCGAACCCCGTCGGCCATAGCGGCAACCCGCTCTGCCGAAAGCGTCAACCGATCCCGCAAAGCCTCCGTCAGCCCATCAGCCCGCTCGTCAGCCAGATCCGCAGCATTAGCCTCAAGGATCTCGGCGGTCCGCTCCCCAAGCAACCGAGCAGTCGCCTCAAGGGCCGAGTTCTTCACATCGGTCGGAGCGCTCGCAAGCTCTCGCGCAGCCCGCTTAGCGGCTTCGCAGATCTCAGCGACGGATGCAGCAGTAATCGCCATCGGCTAAGGGTAGCTGGAGGGGGTCGGGTGCCTCTCGCGGGCGCGGCGCTCCCTTTTTCGCCACAGACCACTCAGCAAAAGCCCGCGCGCGCCAGGCGAAAAAGTCAGCGCCCGCGAGAGGCACCCGACCCCCTCCCACCCCTAAACCAAAACAAACCGATCGCGGTTAACCACCTCGTCAGCAGCCTCAGGCAACTCATGCCGCACCTGCGCCGTCTTCATCCCAGCCACCCGCGCCAGATCCCGCGCCGAAAAATCGGAGATCCCTTTGCCGATCACCTCACCGTCGAGGGCCACGTCCACCGCATCGCCGGCCTCGAACTCGCCGTCGACTTCGACCACCCCGACCGGCAGCAGGCTCGACCCCCGCTCGCGCAGCACCCGCGCCGCCCCCTCGTCGACGACAACCCGCCCGCGCGCCGGCTTCGCGTATTTGAGCCAGAGCTTGAAGCTCGAGGTCTTGCTCGGCTGCGGAGCGAAGCTGGTGCCGGCCGGCTCGCCCGCGGCAGCCGCAGTCAGGGTCCCTAGCTTCGTCCCGTTGCAGATCACGGCCGGAATCCCGGCCTCGCTCGCCATCTCGGCCGCCGCCACCTTGCTGCGCATGCCGCCGGAGCCGAAAACCGAGGTGCGATCGCCGATCTGCAGCGCCCGCAGTTCGGCGAAATCGGTCACCTCGACGATCAGCTCGGCCTCCGGGTCGCTGCGCGGGTCGGCGCTGTGAAGGCCGTCGGTGTCGGTCAGCAGCACCAGCAGCCTGGCGTCGAGCAGCAGCGCCACCTGGGCGGCGAGGAAGTCGTTGTCGCCGAAGCTGATCTCGTCGGTGGCGGTGGTGTCGTTCTCGTTGACGACCGGCACCACCCCCCACTCGATCAGACGCCGCAGCGTCTGGCGAGCGTTGAGGTAGTTGGTGCGAGCGGCAATGTCCGATGCGGTCAGCAGGACCTGGGCGGCGCGCGTGCCCCGACCGGCCAGACGGCTCTCATAGGCGCGGAAAAGATCGCCCTGGCCGACGGCGGAAGCGGCCTGCAGCTCGTCCATCGTCCGCGGGCGCTTGGGCAGCTCCATCAGCCGCATCCCCCGCGCAATCGCCCCCGAGGTGACCATCACCACCCGCTCGCCCCCACGCTCGAGCGCGCTGACCTGCTCGCAGACCGTGTCGAGGACTTCGACCCGCAGCTCACCGTCGTCGGCGGCGACGATCGAGGATCCCAGCTTGACGACAAGGGTCATGACCAGCTCACTTTATGGAGCGAACACGCCGAGCGAGAGAGTGCGAACGCATTTTCTTCCGCTATGCAAGGGTAAGTGCGTTCGCACTCAGCCCGGGTGCAGCTCGAACTCGTGCTCGCCGACACGGATGTCGTCGCCGGGCTCGAAGCCGGCCCGGTTGAGGGCGGCGATGACACCGATCTCATTGAGGCGGCGCTCCAGGTAGCCGAGCGCTTCCTCGTTTTTGAGGTCGTGGCGCTCGAAGAGCAGCTCGACGCCACGGCCGACGATGCGAAAGACGCCGTCGCCCTCCCGCTCGACCCGGTAGCCGCCCTCGCCGGCCGGCCGGTAGACGCGGTGCTCGACCTCGAATTCGCCGGCGGGCTCGACTCCCGGCTCGACCGGCGCCGTCGGGATCTGCGGCAGCTCGGTGAGAATCTGTCTCCGCAGCTCCTCCAGCCCCTCCCCGGTGGCTGAAGAGACGGCAAGGACGGTGACGACACGATCTCCCAGCCGTTTCCGCCAATCCACAACCGCGGCCTCGACATCGTCCACCGAGAGCAGGTCGCGCTTAGAGAGGAGGATCAGCTCCGGCAGCCGGTCGAGGCCGGCGCCGTAGGAGACAAGCTCCTCGCGCACAGCGGCGTAGTTGGACTCGGGATCGCCATCGGGCGGCGCCAGGTCAACCAGGTGGACCAGCATCGCGCAGCGCTCGACGTGGGCGAGAAACTCGTGCCCGAGGCCGGCGCCGTCGGCGGCGCCTTCGATCAAGCCGGGAATGTCGGCCACCACCGCCTGCCGCTCCTCCCCTTCGATCGTCCCCAGCACCGGCGAGAGCGTCGTGAAGGGATAGTCGCCCACCTTCGGCGCCGCCCGCGTCAGCCGCCCCAGCAGCGATGACTTCCCCGCGTTCGGCAAGCCGATCAGCCCGACGTCGGCCAGCAGCTTCAGCCGCAGCTCGATCCACCCCGATTCCCCCTTGGTCCCCTGCTCGGCAAACCGGGGCGCCTGCCGGGTGGAGGTGGCGAACCGCCTGTTTCCATGCCCACCGCGCCCCCCACGAGCGACGACGGCCTGCTGCCCGATCTCGACAAGGTCGATCAGGCTCCCATCGACAGCTTCGGCCTGAGTACCGGCAGCCACAGGAATAACCCGATCCTCCCCCCGAGCCCCGTGCCGATTGGACCCTTCCCCATGCCGCCCCCGCTCAGCCCGAAAGTGCTTGCTACCCCGCAGCGCACCAAGATCCCGTCGCGAGGAATCGCAGACCAGAATCACGTTCCCACCATGTCCACCATCCCCGCCATCGGGCCCGCCCTGAGGAACATGAGCCTCCCGGCGAAAGCTCACGGATCCCTTCCCGCCAGCCCCCCCTTCAACCCAGATCTTCGCCTTGTCGTACATCGAGATCAGAGCCTAGCCTCGAGCTCGTGAGTTCGTGGTTTGTCTTGCCCTACGCAACAAACCACGAACTCACCGCGCCGCGGCACGCCGCCTGAGCCCGTGCGGGGGGGCGAGTGCCCCCCCGCACGCTGAAGTCCTAAGCGTCCTGGATAACGCGAATCGTCCGACCGCGGCGCGTGGGCTTGAAGTCCACGGTTCCTGCCTGCGTCGCGAAGATCGTGTGGTCCCGGCCCAGGCCGGTCCCGTCGCCGGGCCAGAACCGGGTCCCGCGCTGGCGCACGATGATCTCGCCGCCGCTGACCTTCTGCCCGGCAAACACCTTGACCCCGAGCATCTTGGGGTTGGATTCGCGCCCGTTGCGACTGGAGCCGAGTCCCTTCTTATGAGCCATCGGAATCCTCCTTCGCAGCGGGTTTCGCGGCCGGTTTTTTGGCCGCGGCTTTTTTCTCAGCAGGTTTTTTAGCAGCCGCCGGTTTTTTCTCAGCCGCCGGCTTCTCCTCTGCCGGCTCTTTCTCAGCCGCCGGTTTGCGGGTCAGCAGTTTGATCTCGGTCACCTCGAGCTTGGTCAGCTCGGAGCGGTGGCCGGCGCGGCGGCGGTAGCCCTTCTTGGCCTTGTATTTGAAGACCTTGATCTTGGGGCCACGCAGGTGCTCGGAAACGGTCGCCTCGACCTTGACCTTCTCCAGCTCTTTCGGCTCCGCCAGGACCTCTTTGTCGCGGAACATGACGGCGCGCAGGGCGACCTTGTCGCCCTCGCCCGCGCTGAGACGATCGACGAGCAGCGACGTGCCCTTCTCGACCTTGTACTGCTTGCCACCGGTTTCGACTACTGCGTACATGCTTATTCGTCCTTGCTGCCTTGGTTGGCGCGCGTACGCCCACGACCGCCTCTGCGGCCACGGCTACGCCCACGCGGGGCGGCGGAGTCTAGCTCGGAGCCGTCTCCGTCGTCTCCCCCGGCTCCGTTGACCGCCTCGACACCCGGCATCGAGGCCACAGCCGCGGACCTCGCGACCTCCTCGATCCGGACCAGCTTGCGCTCGCCGACGAAGCGCCCGCCACCGGTGACGCTGACGATGTAGGAGTCGACGTGGGCGACCGCGTCGTGCTGGTTGTACATGTGCGGCTCGTCGAGCTTGACCAGCACCTCCTCGCCGACCTTGAACGGCAATGCCCGCTCCTCGATCTCCTCGCGAGTGCCCGACTCGACCATGTCGAAGGTGTCGATCGGCAGCGCCTCGCCGCCCTCGAAGTGGAATTGCTTGCCGGTTTCGGCCTCCAACTCGGCCAGCCCGGTCTCGGGCTTGGTCAGCTCGGCCGCCACCTTCGGGTTGACCCGCAGCAAGAACGCCTCGGGCTCGGAATGCTCGGCGGCGATTTCGCGCAGCTTGCGCAAGCCCTCCAGGGCCACCGTCTCGGCCGAGAGCACGACTCCCTCGCCGGCGCAGGTCGGGCACGGCGCGGTGAGGATCTCGCGGACGCCGTCGGTCACGTTCTGGCGCGTCATCTCGACCAGTCCCAGCGGCGAGACCTCGACCACGTAGCTCTTCGACTTGTCGGTGTCGAGCGCTTTGCGCAGCGTTTTCAGGACTTTGTCACGGTTGCGGGCGCGGGCCATGTCGATGAAGTCGATGACGATGATGCCGCCGATGTCGCGCAGCCTCAGCTGGCGCACGACCTCGTCGGCAGCCTCGGTGTTGACTTTGGTGATCGTCTCCTCGAGGCCGCCTTTGCCGCGACCGGTGAAGCTGCCGCTGTTGACATCGATCACGGTCAGCGCCTCGGCGTAATCGATGATCAGGTAGCCACCGGAGGGAAGATCGACGCGGCGGTTGAGCGTCGACTCGATCTCCTTGTCGATCGACCATTTCTCAAACAGGGGCTTGGTCCCGTCGTAGAGCTCGACACCCTCGACCAGCTCCGGCGCCGTGCGCTGGAAGAAGCTGGTGACCCGCTCGAACTGCTTCGGCGAGTCGATGATCGCCGTTTCGAAGTCGCTGAGGAAGATGTCGCGCAGAACGCGGACGGGAAGGTCGGCCTCCTGGAAGACGAGGTTGGGAGCCTTCGTTTTGTCGATCCGGCGCTCGAGCACCTCGTTGAGGCGGTGCAGGTAGCCGACCTCGCGCACGAAGTCGGCTTTTTTGGCGCCGTGGGCGGCGGTGCGGACGATCAGCCCACCCGGGCCTTTGTAGGTGCGGTCGACCATCTTGCGCAGGCGGTCGCGCTCGGAGTCGGCCAGCCTGCGGCTGACGCCGACGCCGCTGCCCTGGGGCGCGTAGACGAGGTAGCGGCCGGCGATCGAGACGTTCATCGAGAGCCGGGCGCCCTTTGTCTTCAACGGGTCCTTGACGGCCTGGACGATGATCTCCTGGCCGGGCTTGATCAGCTCGTTGATGCGGCGGCCGGTGCCGCGACCGCGCTTGGGCGCCTGCTCGCCGCCCGGGAGGACGATCTCGTCGACGTGGAGGAAGCCGTTGCGCTCGAGGCCGATGTCGACGAAGGCGGCCTCCATGCCGGGGAGGACGTTGTCGACCTTCCCCTTGTAGATGTTGCCGACGATCGAACGGCGGCCGCGGCGCTCTATGTAGAGCTCCGCCACGTCGCGCTTGCCGCCTTTTGTCTTCGACTCGAGGACGGCGACGCGGGTCTCGCCACGATCGGCGGCGACCAGAATTGTCTTTTTCATTGAGTTAGCTCAGTTCAGATTCGGTACGCAGGCCTGGCCCTCTTACGAGGGGCTCACCAGGCAAACCTGCTCCGCTGGCCGAGCCGCGCTTGCATGTGAATGCTCTGAAGCACTCCGACCGCCAGGAAAGTCGCGAGCACGGAGGATCCTCCGTAGCTCATCAGCGGCAGGGGAATCCCGGTGATCGGCATGATCCCCAGGTTCATTCCCACGTTGACGAAAACCTGGAACAACAACATGCCGGCGATGCCGCCGGCGACCAGAGTTCCGTATGAGTTCTTCGAGAGCGTCACAATCCGCAGCGCCCGCCAGAGAAGCAGGGCGTAAAGGGATAGGACGAACGCGGCTCCGATGAATCCGTAGCGCTCACCGATCACCGCAAAGATGAAGTCGGTGTGCCGCTCAGGGACAAAGTCGAGCCGCGTCTGGGTGGCGTTGTCGCCACGGCCGGTCACCTGACCGGAACCGATGGCGACCTGGCCCTGATGCTGCTGGTAGCCCGCGTCGCTCGCGTCTTCGCTGGGATGCAGGAAAGAGGTCAACCTCTGCTCCTGATAGCCCTTCAGCAGGGGCGTCCCGACTGCGGGCGCCACCACCAAGACGATGGTTATGAGTGCGACGAGAGCTGCGCCGATCACGGCGAAGTGCGTCCAGGGGACGCCCCCCACGTACATGACGGCGAGAGTCACGGCCGCGAACACCAATGAGGTGCCGAGGTCGGGCTGCAGGAAAACGAGTGCAGCCGGTGCCAGGCCGAGGCAGAGGTAGCGCACGGTGCGCTGCCGGGCCGAACCGCGCCTGGCGCCATCGATGACGAACCCGGCAAGCGCAAGCACTAGCAAGAGCTTGCCGAGCTCAGATGGCTGAAAGCTGAAAAACGGGAGTTCGAAGGAGCGCCGTGAGCCGCGCGCCGCAAAGCCGAACACGAAGACAAGCGAGATGCTCACGCAGAGGAAGGTGTAGATGCCCACCCGTAGCTCGCGGAAGCGCGAATAATCGATGCGAGTGAGTGCCAACATGCCCACGATACCGAGCAGACCGTAGATCGCCTGTCGGTCGACGTAGTAGTCGGGGTTGCCAGGCACGTCGTGGACGGTGGCCTGGCCGAGCGTAAAGACGCTGAAAGCGACGAGGACGGCGGCCGAGAGGGCGAGCGGGGCGTCCATGTAGGGCAGGCCGAGTCGCTCGGCGATGCCGGGCCTGGTCGAGAAGGGTTCCGTTCTGGCGCGCCGGGCGCGTGCGACCTCCATCAGCCCGGGCTGCCGCCGTTGACGCCGGAGCTGCCGGACGCGCGTTTGTTGAAATAGGCCTCGAGAATCTTCAGCGCCGCCGGCGCCGCGGAATCGGCGCCGAAGCCGCCCTGCTCAATCGTCACAGCAGTCACGATACGCGGGTTGGGATAGGGAGCCAGCACGACGTACCAGGACTGGTCGGGGTTTGGAGGCCGCTGGGCGGTGCCGGTCTTGCCGGCAACGGGCACCGGAAAGCTGCCGAACACTCCGTCGCTGGTGCCGCCCGCCGTCTGCGCCGCATCGTGCAGCCCTTCCAGGATCACGGCCCGGTAGGTGGGGTCGACGTGGACATGGCGGCGCGGCGGCGGCGCGATTTCCTTCAGCACCCGCCCGGCGCTGTCGTCGACTTCCATCCCCACGTGCGGCGTCACCACGGTGCCTCCATTTGCCACGGTGGCGTAGGCGATCGCCATCTGCAGCGGGTTGGTCTGCAGGTCGCCCTGGCCGGTGGCGAGCTGGACGTTGTCGCCGGCGGACCAGCGCCTGCCTTCCAGTTCCCCTTCGGCGGCGAGCTTGTTGCGCCAC
>DATCBF010000214.1:0-4936 GCA_036512025.1 Solirubrobacterales bacterium | reverse complement strand
CGTAGCCGTACTCGGCCTGGCGCTCGCAGCGCAGCTTGCCGTCGGTGACGTCGATCTTGATCACCTGGGTCAGCGAAGGCATCTGCAGATGGTCGGCGACGACGGCGCCGATCGTGTAGCACTCGCCATCGTCGGACTGCTGGCCGAGCAAGACCAGGTCCGGGCTCTCGGCCTCGAGGACCTTGGCCAGCGAGTAGCCGGTGGCGCAGACGTCGGAGCCGGAAAGGGCGCCGTCGCTGAGGTGCACCGAGCGATCGGCGCCGAGCGCGACCGCCTTGTGCAGGGCGCGGAACGCGGTCTCGGGGCCCATCGTCACTGCAACGACCTCCTCGACCGGGATTGCACCGCCCTCTTTGATCTGCATGGCAGCCTCGATGGCATGTGTGTCAAACGGGTTGAGGTTCTTCTCGCCGCTTCTGTCCATTCGCATCGTGTTGGGGTCGATGCGCTTCTGGACGGCGGCATCAGGTACCTCCTTGACCAGGACGCAGATCTTCAAGTTCAAGCCTCCTTAGGCGGTTCTGGGCTCTTCGCGAGCGGCATCTGGCGCCGCGCGGGTCCGTTGCGGGCGGGGATGTTAGCGGTTGCGTGCGACTGGTTGATTGACCAGTCAATCGGGCAGCCGGCCCGGCGCATAGAACACTAATCAGTGTTCTGGTGGCGCTCGGCGGCGCCGGCGCGGATGAAGTCGACGATGTCGTCGGTGCCCGCGCCCGGTGTGAAGACTTCAGCGACGCCGAGCTTCTTCAGCTCGGGGATGTCGTCGGCCGGGATCGTGCCGCCGACGGTGACCAGCACGTCGTCGACCCCCTGCTCGGCAAGCAAGGCCACCACGCGGGGGACGAGGGTCATGTGGGCGCCGGAAAGGATCGAGAGGCCGACAGCGTCGGCGTCCTCCTGGATCACGGTCTCGGCGATCTGCTCGGGCGTCTGGTGCAACCCGGTGTAGATCACCTCCATGCCGGCGTCGCGCAGCGCCCTGGCGATGATCTTGGCGCCGCGATCGTGCCCGTCCAAGCCGGGCTTGGCGACGACGACGCGGATCTTGCGGGCGGTGGCGGTGCTCATGGCGGCGGCAAGCCTAGAACACGGGGCTCTCGGTGTAGGTCCCGAAGACCTCCTGCATCGCCGCGATCATCTCGCCCTCCGTCGCGCGGGCACGTGCGGCCTCGATAATCGCCGGCATCAGGTTCTCCTCGGTGGCGGCCGCTCGTTTGAGCTCGGCGAGAGCGCTCTCGACAGCGGCGCCGTCGCGACGGGCTTTGGTCGCCCGCAGGCGATCGACCTGCTTCTGTTCCAGCGCCGCGTCGATCTTCAGGATCGGCGTCGGCTCTTCGCCGTCCTGGATGAAGTCATTGACGCCGACCACGATCCGCTTGCGCTCGTCGAGCTCGCGCTGGTAGGTGAAGGCGGAATCGGCAATCTCGCGCTGGGGAAAGTTGCGGCGGATCGCCTCGACCATCCCCCCCAGCTCGTCGATCCGGGCGAAGTACGCATAGGCCGCCTCCTCCATTTCGTCGGTCAGCTTCTCGACGAACCAGGAGCCGCCAAGCGGGTCGGCGGTATTGGTGACGCCGGACTCGGTGGCGATGATCTGCTGGGTGCGCAGGGCGACCCGCACCGCCTCCTCGGTCGGCAGCGCCAGCGCCTCGTCGAAGGAGTTGGTGTGCAGCGACTGGGTGCCGCCGAGGACCGCGGCCAGCGCCTCCAGCGAGGTCCGGACCACGTTGTTGAGCGGCTGCTGCGCGGTCAGCGAGACACCGGCGGTCTGGGCGTGGAAGCGCAGTCGCATCGACTCCTCGCGCTTGGCGCCGTAGGCGTCGCGCATCTCTCGCGCCCAGATTCGGCGTGCCGCCCGGTACTTGGCGATCTCCTCGAAGAAGTCGATGTGGGCGTTGAAGAAGAAGGAGAGGCGGGGGGCGAAGTCGTCGACGTCGAGGCCACGCTCGATCGCCCGCTCGACGTAGGTGAAGCCGTCCTTGAGCGTGAAGGCCAGCTCCTGCTGCGCGGTCGAGCCGGCCTCGCGGATGTGGTAGCCGGAGATCGAGACCGGGTGCCAGCGCGGCATGTTCTGCGAGCACCACTCGATCATGTCGGTGACCAGCCGCATCGCCGGCTCGATCGGGAAGCACCACTCCTTCTGGGCGATGTACTCCTTGAGGATGTCGGTCTGGATCGTGCCGCCGAGCTTCTCGGCGGGGATGCCCTGCTCCTCGGCGACGAGCACGTAGAAGGCGAGCAGGATCGCCGCCGGGGCGTTGATCGTCATCGAGGTGGTGACGCCGCCGAGCGGAATTCCGGCGAAGAGCTGCTCCATGTCGTCGAGGCTGTCGACGGCGACCCCCTCGCGCCCGACCTCGCCGAGGCTGCGGTGGTGGTCGGAGTCGTAGCCCATCAGGGTCGGCATGTCGAAGGCGGTCGAGAGCCCGGTCTGGCCGTGGTCGAGCAAGTAGTGGAAGCGCTCGTTGGTCTCCTCGACGGTGCCGAAGCCGGCGAACTGGCGCATCGTCCAGAGCCGGCCCCGGTACATCGACGGGTAGGGGCCGCGGGTGAACGGGTACTCGCCGGGGTAGCCGATCCGCTCGTCGTCGTCGGCGACGTCCTCGGCCGTGTACAGCGGCTCGATCGGGTGGCCCGACATGGTCGAGAACTCGGCGTCGCGCTCGCCCTGCCGCGAGTAGACCTCCTCGCGCCACTGGTGGGCGCGGCGCTTTGCTCCCGGTTCGACGGCCACGCAGGAAGTTTAGGCGCGCGGGCGCGGGCGGCGCGCGGGGAAGCTGCGCCGGGGCGCCTTGCGCCGCGTCGCGACTCGCGAGGCGCCGAAGCCGGCGATCGTCGCCAGCAGGGTGATGACCACGGCGACGAGGCGGCGGCCGAGGCGCTCGAAGCGCAGCGTCTGCCAGCCCTCCTGCTTGGCGATCTCGGCCAGGGGCGGGTCGGGGTTGACCACCACCGGGTGGCCGACGGCGCGCAGCATCGGTAGGTCGGAGACCGAGTCCGAGTAGGCGTAGGAAGCGTCGAGATCGATGTCGTGGCGCTCGGCAAACGCCTCCATCGCCTCGACCTTGCCGGGCCCGTAGACGAAGGGCCCGTCAAGGTGGCCGCTGAAATTGCCCTCGGCGTCGACCTCGTAGCGAGTGCCGATGCCGCCCTCCATCCCCAGCACCTGAGCCAGCGACTCGACCACGCCGTTGCCGGCGGCACTGACGATGAAGGCGGCGCGGCCGGCGTCCTGGTGGTCGTGGACCTCGTCGAGCATCTGCGGATAGACCCGGGGCAGGATCGCCGCCATCACCTCCGGGCCCATGCGGTCGATCGTCTTCTCCGGCACGCCCGTGATCAGGTCGCGGGCGACCCGAAGCACCTCGGCCGTGCGCTCGTCGGTGGTGCCGCGCAGGCGGTAGCGCAGGTGCTCGACCGCCCAGCTCGCGAGCAGACGGCGGCTGACTATCCCCTGCCGAGTCGCGACGCGGGCGAACTGCATTCCGCTCGACCCTGCCATCAGGGTCTTATCGAGGTCGAAAAATGCCGCGCCGCGGCTCACGGCTACCCGTTGACTTCGATCACGATGGCGTCGCCCTGGCCGCCGCCGGAGCAGATCGCCGCGACGCCAAGGCCGCCGCCACGGCGACCGAGCTCATGGACGAGGGCGCCGACGATGCGGGAGCCGGAGGCGCCGATCGGGTGGCCAAGCGCGATCGCGCCGCCGTTGACGTTGACCTTCTCCTCGTCGACGCCGAGCATCCGGACCGAGTTGAGCGCGACCGAGGCGAAGGCCTCGTTGATCTCCCAGAGGTCGACGTCCTCGGGGCTCTTGCCGATCTTCTCCAGCGCCTGCTTGGCGGCGTTGGCGGGGGTCTTTGCCAGGTAGGGGAAGTCGTCGGCGACGGTGCCGTAAGAGAGAACCCGGGCCAGCGGCGTGCGGCCTTCCTTCTCGGCCCAGTCCGAGGAGGCGACGACGATCGCGCCGGCGCCGTCGTTGACGCCCGGCGCGTTGCCGGCGGTGTGGGTGGCATCGTCGCCACCGATCGCCTTCAGCTTGGCCAGCGTCTCCAGCGTCGTGTCGGGACGGATCGCCTCGTCAGTCTCGACCGTCGTCTCGCCCTTGCGCGACTTGACGGTGACGCCGACGATCTCATCGGCGAGGCGGCCGGCGTCGGTCGCCTCGGCGGCAAGCCGGTGCGAGCGCTCGGCGAAGCGGTCCATGTCGACGCGGGTGATCTCGAGCTCGTTGGAGACCTCGCTGGCCTCGTTGATCATCTGCTTTTCGGTGAAGGGGTTGGTCAGCCCGTCATGGGTCATTGCGTCGATCGCGGTGACGTCGCCCATGCGGAAGCCGAAGCGCGCGCCCGGCAGCAGGTAGGGCGCCTTGCTCATCGACTCCATGCCACCGGTGACGGCGACCTCGGTGTCGCCCGCGCGGATGCCCATGTCGGCAATGCCGAGCGAGCGCATGCCCGAGGCGCAGACCTTGTTGATCGTCTCCGAGGGGACCTGCTTGGGGACGCCACCCTTAATCTGGGCCTGGCGCGAGGGGATCTGCCCCTGGCCGGCCTGCAGAACCTGGCCGAAGACGACCTGCTGGACCTGCTCGGGCGCGACGCCGGAGCGCTCCAGGGCCGCCTCGATGACGGCGCCACCGAGATCGGTCGCGTCAAGGGAGGAGAGGCTTCCACCCATCTTGCCGAAGGGGGTCCGCGCGGTTCCAAGGATCACTGTGCTGGGCATCGACTGCCTTTCTTCTCCAAAGTCGTGGGGGTCTGAGAGAGGGCATCTGCCCTTTGAACGGACGATAGCGGGAGGTTCTGCCTTGCTGCGTGCGCAAGCGCATAGACTCGCGCCGCATGAAGATCGAGGTGACCCAGAGCGAGCTGTCCGGCGTCGAAACCGACCTGCTCGTCGTCGGCCTCTACGAGGGTGGGTCGCTCCCCGCCGA
>DATCBF010000213.1:0-13807 GCA_036512025.1 Solirubrobacterales bacterium | reverse complement strand
CCCGCCGCTACCGATTCGGCGCTCGATCAGGAAGCGATTGAGGACCAGAGAGCCGACCAAAGCCCTTTGTCCTTCGCCATCACCGTGGGCTCTCCTGCGCCTTCCGATCTGCAAAAACGCAAGCTTTGCTGCGGGTCTTGACTCCACGACCCCCTCACCGTTCATACTTCCGGCCCAGCGATAGAGCTTTGGAGAGGCACTCTTGGACGATTCCCCAGCACCCCGACCGGGACGCAGGCCCCGCAGGCCCCCCCGCCCGGAACGGCAGCAGATCATTTTGCGTCGCAGCCTGGCCCTGGGCGCCGGGCTGGTAGTCCTGATCCTGCTTGTGCTCGGAGTCAAGGGCTGCCTCGACGCGCGCGCCAACCGCGCACTCAGCGATTACGCGCGCAACGTCACCCAGATCGTCGACGAGACGCAGCAGACCAGCAAGTCCTTCTTCGAAAAGCTGACCGATCCGGGCAACCTCTCAGTGACCGATTTCGTCGAACAGGTCAACGCCGACCGCAGCGCGATGGACAGCTACACCACCCGGGTCGACAGCCTCAGCGCCCCCGGCGATATGGGTCACGCCCAGAACTCGCTGGAGCTGGTCTACGAGCTGCGCAGCAGCGCGATGACCGAGATCGCCAACAAGATGAGCACGGCGCTGGGCGATGTCGGCTCCGAGAAGGCGAAGGCGAACATCGCCGGGCAGATGCAGAAGCTGCTCGCCGCGGACGTCGTCTACGCCGCGGTGACCAAGCCCGAAATCGACGGCGTCCTTGAAGCCAACGGCATCGAAGGCAGCGACGTCCCCAAGAGCGTCTTCCTTCCGGAAGGGACCAAGTGGCTGGAAGAAAACGCCGTCAGCGCGGCCCTGGGGTCGGTGGTCGGGTCCACCGGCGAAGCCGAAACCCCCGGCATCCACGGTCTCGGCCTGGCCGGGACCAGTGTCGACGGGACCGAACTGACTGCTGAATCCAGCACCGCCGTCAGCGCCGAAGGAACCCCCGAAGTCGAAGTCGAAGTCCAGAACCAGGGCGAATCGACCGAGAACGGGATCACCGTCTCGGTCACGGTCAACGGCGGCAACACCCTGCAGCAGGACATCAGCACCATCGCCGCCGGTGAAACTGGCTCGGTCGCGATCCCCCTGACGCCGGCGCCGACGGGCCAGGTGACGCTCGAAGTCGACGTGCAGACGGTTCCCGGCGAGCAGGTCTCCAGCAACAACAAAGCCAGCTACACGGTCGAATTCGAATAGGCAGGCGGGCGTGAAGATCGCCTACCTGGGGCCGGCCGGAACCTTCACCGAGGATGCCCTGGGGGAGGCGCTTGCCGGCGCCGAGCAGTTCGAGCCGCTGCGGACTCCCACCATCCACGAGGCGATCCTGGCGGTGGAGGACGGCGAGGCCGAGCGCGCCCTGGTCCCCTTCGAGAACTCGATCGAGGGCTCGGTGCGCAGCACCCTCGACGCGCTTGCCTTCGACGCCAAAGGGGTGACGATCGTCGGCGAGCACGACTTCGCCGTCCGGGCTCATCTGATCGCCCGTCGCCCCTACGAGCTGGCGGAAATCGAGGCGGTCCTCTCCCACCCCCAGCCCCTAGCCCAGTGCGCGCGCTTCCTGCGCGAGAACCTCTCCGAGGTCGAACGGCGCAGCGTCAGCAGCACTGCCGCCGCGGTGCGGATGGTCGGCGAGTCGCAGCGGCCCTGGGCCGCGATCGGGGCCCGCTCGGCGGCGGCGATGTACGGCTGCTCGATTCTGCGGGAAGGCATCGAGGACGAAGCCGACAACGTGACCCGCTTCGTCTGGGTCGCTCCGGCGGGAACGGAGGTGGCGGGAGACGGGCTGTGGAAGACCTCGCTCGTCTTCTCCGAGCTCGGGGAAGACCACCCCGGGGCGCTGGTCGAGGCGCTGCGGGAGTTCTCCGATCGATCGGTAAATCTTTCGCGAATCGAGTCTCGGCCGCTGCGTCAGGGCCTCGGCCGCTACATGTTCTTCTGCGACCTCGAGGGCGCGGAGGCCGACCCCGCCGTGGCGGAAGCGGTCGCGGCCCTGCGCACCAAGGCCGAATCGGTTCGGGTGTTGGGGTCCTACCCAGTCTCCTGAGCTGCGTACAATCGCCTTCAAATGGCACGTGTCCTGGTTCTAAACGCAACGTATGAACCGATCAACGTCTGCACGCTGAGACGCGCCGCCGTGCTCCTCCTCAAGGAGAAGGCGGAGCTGCTCGAGCGCCGCGAAGGCGCCATCCACTCGGAGCGAATGACGATGGACCGCCCCGACGTGATCCGCCTCGTCAACTACGTGAAGATCCCCCGCGGGGCCCACCGCCGTCGCATCACCCGCCGAGCCGTCCTCGCCCGCGACCTCTGGACCTGCCAGTACTGCGGCTCGCGCAAGCCGGGCCTGACCGTCGATCACGTCATCCCCCGCAGCCGGGGAGGGAAATCAGTCTGGGAGAACATCGTCGCTGCCTGCGCAACCTGCAACCGCCGCAAGGGCAACCGCCTCCCCCGCGAGATCCAGATGCACCCGAAGAACAACCCCAAGCCGCCTGGGCCGACGGTGTTCGTGCGGGTGGCCAGCCCTCGGATTCCGGCGGCTTGGCAGCAGTACTTACCGGCTGCCGCTTAAAAGTAGAGGTCGGCAGGGAGCTGTGGGGCCAGCTTCGCGGGATGGGAGCGTCGTGGCCCACTCGCACACGTCGCGCTTTGTCGAGAGCTTTTGTCGCTCGATGACTTGGTGAAAGCTCGGGAGCTGGCGTTCGGGGCGGCTTCGTTGGCGAAGGCGAGGGGTAGGTCCACTGAGCCTCACAGCTCGCTGCGTATATTTCGGCGCCGCTAGGCGCCGTCATGGTTGCACCGGCGATGCCGGTGCCAGGCGAAGGGGACCTACCCCTCGCCTTCGCCCTCGGAAGCCTCAGGAAGCTGCTCGGGCTCTGGACCCTCGTCAGTTGGCTCGGGGCTATCTCCAGAATCGACAACAAGCGCCACGGCGCTGACCTGATCGTCGTCCTTGATGTTCATCACCTTCACCCCCTGGGTCGAGCGGCCCATCTCTGAGATGCCGCTGACCGAGGTCCGCTGGACCATGCCGTTCTGGGAGATGAAGAGCAGCTCCTGGTGGCCGCCGACGATCAGGGCGCCCGCCAGGCCACCCTTTTTCTCGGTCAGCCGCGCCGTCAGCACGCCTTTGGTGCCGCGGCCCTTGACCGGGTACTCGGACACGGGCGTGCGCTTGCCGTAGCCGTTCTCGGTAACGACGAAGAGCTCGGTGTCGTTGCGGGCAATGTCCATCGCCAGCACCCGGTTGTCCTTGCCGGAGACGTTCATCCCTTTGATCCCGCTGGTGTCGCGTCCCATCGGCCGAACAAGCTCCTCGGAGAAGCGGGAGGCGTGGCCGGAGTGGGAAACGATGAGGATGTCGTCTTCGCCCGAGGTGAGCCTGACCTGGACCAGCTCGTCGCCGTCGCGGACCTTGATCGCGATGATCCCGTCGGCGCGGATCGGCGTGTTGTAGGCGAGAAACTCGGTTTTCTTGATCTGGCCCTTGGCGGTGGCGAAAGCGAGGTATTTGTTCTCTTTGAAATCGCGGGTCGGGATCACCGCCATCACCTTCTCGCCTTCGCGCAGCGGCAGCAGATTGTTGAGCGAGCTGCCTTTCGCGGTACGCGAGCCCTCCGGCAGCTCGTAGACCTTGAGCCGGTAGACCTTGCCGCGATTGGTGAAGAAGAGCAGGTAGTCATGGGTTGAGCAGATGTGGAGGTGGGCGATGTAGTCGTCGTCTTTGAGGTTCATCCCCATCACGCCGACGCCGCCGCGGTGCTGCTGGCGGTAGGTCGCGAGCGGCAGCCGCTTGACGTAGCCCGACGCGGTCAGCGAGATCACCATCTGCTGGTCGGCGATCATGTCCTCGATCCCGACGTCGCCTTCGAAGTGGGCCAGTTCCGTGCGCCGCTCATCGCCGTAGGACTCGACGATTTCGGCCAACTCTTCTTTGACGATCGCCATCACTTTTGCCTCGTCTCCGAGGATCGCCCGCAGCTCGCCGATCCGCTCCATCAGGTCGGCGTGCTCGGCTCTTACCTTGTCGGCCTCGAGCGCGGTCAGGCGCTGCAGGCGCATGTCGAGGATCGCCTGCGCCTGCTCGCGCGAGAGCTCGAACTGGGAGATCAGGCCATCGCGGGCGGCGTCGGGGTCGGTCGAGGCGCGGATAAGTTTGATCACCGCGTCGAGGTTGTCGAGGGCGACGAGCAGCCCCTCGAGGATGTGGGCACGGGCCTCGGCTCGGCGCAGTTCGTACTGGGTGCGGCGGGTGACGACCTCGCGCTGGTGGTCGACGTAGCAGTCGATCAGTTCCAGCAGGCTCAGCGTCTTCGGGACGCCGTCGACCAGCGCCACCATGTTGGCGCCGAAGGTCGTCTGCATCGAGGTTTTCTTATAGAGGTTGTTGAGCACGACCTTGGCCGGCGGGCCGCCGCGCTTGAGCTCGATCACAAGGCGCATCCCGGAGCCGTCGGACTCGTCACGGAGGTCGGAGATCCCCTCCAGTTTCTTGTCACGGACGAGGTCGGCGATCTTGGTCACCAGGCCGCCGTCGCCGAGCTTCTTGACCGTGAAGGGCAGCTCGGTGACGATGATCGCCTCCTTGCCCCCCTTCAGCGGCTCGACGTGGGCGCGGGCGCGGACCTTGATGCTGCCTTTGCCCGAGGCGTAGGCGTCGCGGATCCCCTCCCGGCTCATGATCCCGCCGCCAGGGAAGTCGGGGCCCTTGATGTGCTCCATCAGCCCGGCCATGTCGATCTCCGGGTTGTCGATGTAGGCGGCGACCGCGCCGGCCACCTCGCGCAGGTTGTGCGGCGGGATGTTCGTCGCCATCCCGACCGCGATCCCGGAGGTGCCGTTGACCAGCAGGTTCGGGAACCGGGCCGGCAGGACCAGCGGCTCCTGGGTCGATTCGTCGTAGTTGGGGCCGAAGTCGACGGTGTCGGCATCGATGTCTCGCAGCAGCTCGGTGGCGAGCCGGGTCAGCCGCGCCTCGGTGTACCTCATCGCCGCTGCCGGATCGTCATCGATCGAGCCGAAGTTGCCCTGACCGTCAACGAGCAGGTAGCGCAGCGAGAACTCCTGCGCCATCCGCACCAGGGTGTCGTAGATCGCCGAGTCGCCGTGAGGGTGGTACTTGCCCATCACCTCGCCGACGATGAAGGCGCACTTGCGGTAGGCGCGGGTCGGCTGCAGGCCGACGTCGTGCATCGCGTAGAGCACCCGGCGGTGGACGGGCTTGAGCCCGTCACGGGCGTCGGGCAGCGCTCGGCCGACGATCACGCTCATCGCGTAGTCGAGGTAGGAGGAGCGCATCTCCTTCTCAAGCTCTCGCTCCTCGATCCGCCCGGTCAGGGCGTCGAGCGCCATCAGCTTCTCTCCGTTCCGGTTGCGCTACACATCGAGGAAGCGAACCTCCTTGGCGTGGGCCTCGATGAATTCACGTCGGGGCAGAACCTGATCGCCCATCAGCATCGAGAAGATCTGGTCCGCCGCGGTGGCGTCTTCAAGCGTGACCCGGGCCAAGGTGCGGCTGGCGGGATCCATCGTCGTCTCCCGCAACTGGTCGGCGTTCATCTCGCCGAGTCCCTTGAACCGGGTCAACTGGACTCCGTGCCGGGCCAGCTCGAGGACGGCGCCGCGCAACGTCTGGAACGAGGTCGCCGCGTTGCGGCGCTCGCCGAAGTTGATCGTGAACGGCGGCCGTCCCACCTGCCTCAGCAGCGCCTCGTGGACCTCGACAAACTTGCGGTAGTCGTAGTGGGAGAAGAGCGCAGCGGGCAGCCGGTGGGTGCGGGCCAGGCCACTCTTGCGTTCCATCGCCTTGACGACGAGGAGATCGTCGGAGACCTCGATCACCTCGGTATCGAAGGGGGCGCCCTCGGGGGCTTTGGTGGCCAGCAGTTTGGCCGCCGCCGAGACGCTGTTCACGCCCTCGTCCAACAGGTTCGACTCCTCGAGGAAGCGGACAACCTCGTGCCCGAACTCGGCCTGCAGCGACGAGCCCCAGCCCTCGTACTCTTTCGAGCGCCGGACGTAGGACTGCCAGCGGCTTGCCGTCAGTTTCTTCGCGTTGCCGGCTGCGTCGACCAGCTCGAATTCCTCGAGCTTGCCGCGCAGCAGCAGCTCCTCGAGTTCGGACTCGCGCTCCAGATAGGTCTCCTGGTTCCCCTGCTTGACGCGGTAGAGCGGCGGTTTGGCGATGTAGACGTAGCCGGCGTCGATCAGCTCCGGCATCTGCCGGTAGAGGAAGGTCAGGACCAGGGTGCGGATGTGGGCGCCGTCGACGTCGGCGTCGGTCGCCATCACGATTTTGTGGTACCTGGCGCCCTCGAGGTTGAACTCGTCGTGGACACCGGTTCCGATCGCCGTGATCAGGGCCTGGATCTCGTTGTTGGCCAGGACCTTGTCGATTCGGCTCTTCTCGACGTTGATGATCTTGCCGCGTAGAGGGAGCACCGCCTGAGTCGAGCGGTCGCGGGCCTGCTTTGCCGAGCCGCCGGCGGAGTCGCCCTCGACCACGAAGATCTCGGCCAGGCTCGGGTCCTTGACGCTGCAATCGGCGAGCTTGCCCGGCAAGGTCGAGTTCTCCAGAGCCGACTTACGGGTCAGGTCGCGGGCCTTGCGCGCCGCGGCGCGGGCCCTCGAAGCATCGATCGCCTTGCCGATGACCCGCCGCGCGTCGGCGGGGTTCTCCTCCAGGTACTCGCCGAGTTTGCGATTGACGATCTCCTCGACCAGTCCGCGGATCGGCGGGTTGCCGAGTTTGGTCTTGGTCTGACCCTCGAACTGGGGGTCGTGCAACTTGACCGAGATCACCGCGGTGAGCCCCTCGCGCACGTCCTCGCCGGCGAGGTTGTCGTCCTTCTCTTTCAGCAGGCCTTTGGTCCGGGCGTAGGCGTTGAGGGTACGGGTCAGCGCCGAGCGAAAGCCGGAGAGATGCGAGCCGCCCTCGTGGGTGTTGATGTTGTTGGCGAAGCTGAAGATCGACTCCTGGTAGGAGGAGTTCCACTGCATCGCGATCTCGACCTGCCCCTCGTCTTTGCCGCCCTCGAAGTAGATGACCTTTTTGTGGACCTCGTCCTTGTTCCCGTTGAGGTGACGGACGAAGTCCTCGATCCCGCCCTCGTACTGGAAGGTGACGCTGTTGGTCTGACCGCGCTCGTCGATCAGCTCGATCTTCAGCCCGCGGGTGAGGAAGGCTGTCTCGCGCAGGCGCTCGACCAGGGTCTGGAAGTCGAACTCGATCTCTTCGAAGATCTCCAGGTCGGGCAGGAAGGTGATCGTGGTCCCGTGCGCATCGGTTGCGGCGCCCTTGACCAGCTCCGTCATCGGCTTGCCGCGCTCGTAGTCCTGGTCCCAGGTGTTGCCATCGCGGCTGATCTCCAGATGGAGGCGCTCAGACAGGGCGTTGACCACGGAGACGCCGACGCCGTGCAGGCCGCCGGAGACCTTGTAGCCGCCGCCATCGCCGAACTTGCCGCCGGCATGGAGAACGGTCAGGACCACCTCGGCCGCCGGCCGCTGCTCCTTCGCCATCGTCTCGACCGGGATGCCGCGCCCGTCGTCGACAACCGTGCAGCTGTTGTCGGGGTGCAGGACAACCCGGACGCTGTCGCAGTGTCCGGCAAGGGCCTCGTCGACCGAGTTGTCGACCACCTCGTAGACAAGATGGTGAAGGCCGCGGGGGCCGGTCGAGCCGATGTACATACCGGGCCGCTTGCGCACCGCTTCCAGGCCCTCGAGGACGGTGATGTCCTTGGCGCCATATGAATCGGAGGCCTGGCCGGCCTTGCTCGTCTTCTCAGGCAATGAATCCCTTCCGGTTCTCACAGAAAACCCCGACCGCCTGGAGGCTGGCTCCACGCTAATCGGGGCACATGTACAAGTTGACATAAGGATACCAGTTCGAGTCCGCGGAACGCAGCTGCAGAGACGCCAAAAGTCCTGCAAATCATGGATAAAGTGTGACTACGGAATCTCCTAACCCACACGAAAGCGCAAACTGTCGGGCGCAAGCTCCCCGAGCTGCTCTCTGAGGCTCTCCAGGAGCCGGGCCTGCATCAGGTCCAACTCCTGCGCCCAGACCGCGTCGGCGCACTCCACGGTCACCTCTCCCCCTCGCTCCGACACCGGTGTCGCCTGGGCTGCCAGGCCCTCGCCCACAGCCGTGGCCCAGGCAGCCTGAACCGCCGCCAGCCTCGTCTTCGGCGCCGCTCGCTCGCGGGCGGCGCGGATCGCCTCGCCGGCGGGTCGAGGGACGCGGCGGTGGGTCATGCCGCCGCCGGAGGAGAGGAGCCGGGCCAGGGCGCCCGCACGACGTTGCCCAAGGCCGGCGCCGGAACCGACTCCTCGTCGGCGGCCGAGATCAGCGCCTGGCCGCCTCCCTGCAGACGCGCGACCAGGCGCTCGCGTCGCTCCGGGTCGAGCTCGCTCATCACGTCGTCGAGCAGAAGCAGCGGCGCTACTCGCCGAGCCTCGAGCAATGCGTCGCGCTCGGCGAAGAGCAGGGCGAGCAGGGCCGCCCGCTGCTGTCCCTGCGACCCGTAGCGCCGCAGCGCCCGGCCCGAGAGCGAGATTTTCAGCTCGTCCAGGTGTGGGCCCCAGGAGCTGCGGCCCATCCGCATGTCCTGCTCGCGGCGCTGCTCCAGGCCCTCGCGGATCTCCTCGGCGCTTCCCGCGGCGCGAGGCGCGTACTCGATCGTCGCCTCCCCGGCCAGCCCCAGCTCCTCGGCGGTCGAAGCGAACGGCGCCGCCAACTCCCGCACCGCCTCCTCTCGGGCGGCGACGAGAGGGGCGGCTGCCTCGGCCAGGGTCGCATCCCAGACCCCGAGCTCGGCCCCGCCGGCAAAGCCGCCGGCCAGACGCGAGAGAAGCGCGTTGCGCTGGGCGAGCGCCTGACCGAAGCGCTTGCGCAGCTCCGAGCGCGAGGGCCAGCGCGCGGCTACGAACTGGTCGAGATGGGCGCGGCGCTCGGAGGGCGGGCCCTTGACGAGGGTCAGGCGATCGGGTGAGAAGACGGCCACCGGCGGGCGGTTGCGGGCCAGGGTCGCTGGATCAGCCGGGCTGCCGTCGAGCAGGTGGCGGCGGCCATCGGTACGGCTGACCGAGGCGAGCAACCGCCGCTCGACGCTGTCCTCGTCGCAGACCACGGCCTCGGCCCGGGCGAAGGAGCCGCCGAACGGGATCAACTCACGTCGGTCGGAGGTGCGAAACGAGCGGCCGGTGAGGGCGAAGTAAAGAGCCTCGAGGAAGTTGGTCTTACCGGCGCCGTTGGGCCCGATCAGGCTGACGATGCCCGGCCCGAGCTCGACCCGCACGTCCTCGAGGCTGCGGAGCGGCTTCGCTTCGACGACGGTGACGAGCACCGGCCTTTACCTCAGACGTTGAGGCGAATCGGCATCACCAGGTAGCGGAAGTCTTCGTTGTCGACTGGCTGCAGCAGCCCCGGGCGCAGCGGTGAGATCAGGCGCAGCACGATCTCCTCGCCCTCGACGCTCTCGATCCCCTCCTTGAGGAACTCGGGGTTGAACCCGATCTCCAGCGGCTCTCCCTCGAAAGCCGCCGGCATCGTCTCCTCGGCATCGCCGACATCGGGCGTCTCCGCCGCAACCGTCAGCTCCCCCGGCGCGAACGAGAGCCGAAGCGGCGCGTTGCGCTGGGCCATCTGGCTGATCCGCCTGGTGACGTCGAGGAAGTCGGCGCGCGGCAACCTGACGTCGTGGTCGTAGGACTCCGGCAGGAGCTGTCGAAAGTTGGGGAACTGTCCGTCGATCAGCCTCGTGTTGAGGACAATTGCCCCTGCCTTGAAAATGGCCTGGTTGGTGAGCAGCGCCACCGAGACCTCCTCGACGCCCTCGCTGGAGAGGATCCGCCCCAACTCGCGCAACGCCCGTGCCGGGATATTGGCCTCGAGCTCACCGCCGATCTCACCATCCAGCTCGGTCCGCTTGACGGCGAGCCGGTAGGAGTCGGTTGCGACCATTGTCATCTCCTTGCCGGCCGCCGTCACCAGGACGCCGGTCAGCACCGGGCGCATGTCGTCGCGAGAGGCGGCCCGGGCGACCAGGTCCACGGTTGAGGCCAGGGCGGCGGCTGGGATCTTCAAGGGCTCGCCGCTGTCCTCGGGAAAGCTCGGGAAATCCTCCGCGGGCAGCACCCGCAGGTGGAAGCTGGAACCGCCGCTGCGGATCTCCACGTCTTTCTCTGCCGGCCGCGACTCGATCTCGACCTTGGCATCGCCGAGCGAGCGCGAAACCTCCGCCAGGAGGCGGCCGGGGAGCAGGATCGAGCCCTCGCCCTCGACATCCGCCTGCAGTCCTGTCTGCAGGCCCATCTCGAGGTCGGTGGCGCGAAGGCTTACACCGGACTCCGATGCGGTCAGGAGGATCCCCGAGAGCGCCTGGGTCGCGGCGCGATTGGAAACAGCCCGAGAGACGATCGAGAGCTTGGAGACAAGTTCGTCGCGTTTGGTTGTCAGCTTCAAGTGGTGAATGCCTTCTTGAGTTGGGTTAGTTCCTGTGGAAAGCGGGTGAGATCGTGGGGATTCGGCGGTGGGGAGGGATTTGAGGGCTGTGGAAGGAGCTGTGGGGACCGGTGATTCTTACAGCGTCGTCGGGCGTCAGGCGCTGCCGGCGGCCTGGCTGTGGATAGCGGAGCGGAGTTCTGAGACCCGATCGGAGAGTGCCGGGTCCTCGGCGACCCCGGCCTCGACCCGTCGCAGCGAGTTGAGGACAGTCGAGTGATCGCGACCCCCGTAGAGGCGACCGATCTGAGGCAGGGAGAGGTCGGTCAGCTCGCGGGTGAGGAAGATCGCGACCTGGCGGGCGCGTAGTGGAGTGGCGGCGCGGGTGGAGCCGACCAGCTCAGCCCGAGAGATGCCGAAGGAAGTGGCAACTCGCTGCTGGATCTCCTCGACGGGGGTGGCCTCGACTGCTCGCGCCCGTTGCGGGACGACCTCGGCAATCAGCTCAGAGCTGAGCGGCCTGGCCAGCAGCGATGCGTGGGCGATGACCCGGGTGAGGGCTCCATGCAGTTGTCGCACGTTGGCGTCGATCCGCCGGGCGAGCTCAGAGAGAGCGTCATTGTCGGCGATCTCGACTCCGGCCTCGTTGACGAGGCGCTGAAGGACGGTCAGCCGGGTGGCGTGGTTGGGAGCGGCGACGGGAACGGTCAGGCCCCACTCGAAGCGGTCACGGAGACGGGAGGCGAGGGTCGAGAGCTCACTGGGGATGCGGTCGGCCGAGAGGATGATCTGGCTGCCGCCCTCATAGAGAGCGTTGAAGGTGTGGAAGAACTCCTCCTCGGTGTGATGCTTGCCCTCGAGGAACTGGATGTCGTCGATCAGGAGGACGTCGATGCCGCGGTAGCGGCTCTTGAAGCCCTCGACGCCCGTGGTCCGCAAGGCTCCGACGAACTCGTTGGTGAAGCCCTCGGCGGTGGTGTAGCGGACGGTCAGGCCAGGGGCGTTGGCGCGCAGGTAGTTGGCGATCGCGACCAGCAGATGCGTCTTGCCCAGCCCCGGCGGCCCGTGCAGGAAGAGAGGGTTGTAAGCCTCCGATGGCGCCTCGGCGACGGTCAGTGCCGCCGCATGGGCGAAGCGGTTGCCCTCGCCGATCACGAAGCGGTCGAAGGTGTAATTCGGATTGAGCTCGATTTCGGCGAGCGAGTCGGGCTCGCCATCGACCGCCTCTCCCTGTCCGACGGCAAAGCTGATCTCGCTCAGCGGGGAGGGGATCACGCTCAGGACTTCGCGGATCAGCGAGGAGTAGCGTCGCTCGACCCAGACGCGTTTGCCCTCGGGCGCCTCGATATAGAGCGTGTCGCCCTGAGTGCCGGCGGCGCGCAGCGGCTCCAACCAGAGTTTGAAAGTCGAATCCGGGACCGAAACGCGAAGTTGCGCCTGGATTTCTCGCCAAATGGCTCCAAGGTCCTGTTGATCCGCTCCATCGTGCACCTACGGGCGACCATAGCGACGGGTCGGAGGCGTACTGGGGCGCCTGCCGCAAATCCCGCAGAAAAGATTCCGCCGCCGTCCGCTCTCCGATATGGCTGCGTCCGTATACTGCGGCCCGGAATGAAGCGCACCTACCAGCCGAAGAAGCGGAAGCGGGCTAAGACGCACGGGTTCCGGGCGCGGATGAGCACCCGCGGGGGTCGCGAGATCCTCAAACGACGTCGGCGCAAGGGCCGGAAGCGCCTCACTCCATAAATGGCGTCGAAGCGTCGGCGCCTCTCGCGCAGCGGTGAGTTCGACCGCGTTTATCGCGACGGCTCTTCTCATGCGACCCGCTACCTCGTTCTCTACAGCTTCCCCCGCCGCGATGACGAGACGCACGATGTGCGTCTCGGTGTCTCCGCCAGTCGTAAGATCGGCGGCGCCGTCGATCGCAACCGGGTCAAGCGGGTCTTGCGCGAGGCGTTCTGGGGCTTATCCGACCGGCTGCCGGCCGGATACGACTTTGTTCTGGTCGCCAGGCCGGAGGTCTCCGACCTCATCGAGAGCGAAGGGGCAGGCGGGGTGAGCAAGAGCATCGAAGAGGCTCTGGCCGGGTCTGCGGGCAAGAAGCGTTCCACGTGAAACGCTCGGTCCTCGCCCTGCTCGGCGCCTATCAGCGCTGGATCTCACCCTCCCGAGGCCGCCGTTGCCGCTATGAGCCGACCTGCTCGGCCTACGCGGCCGATTCGGTGCGTCGCTTCGGGGTCACCCGCGGATTGCTGATGGCGGGATGGCGCCTGCTGCGTTGCAACCCTTTTAGCCACGGCGGCTTTGACCCCGTTCCCGATCGCTTCACCCTGCGCGTCAAGCCGGTTGATCCCGCCGCCTACCACGGTGAGGCGCACTCGTGATCCCGGCGGCAAACATCCTGCAGCCGCTGGTCGATATCGCCAACTCGGTCCTGCAGTTCTTCCACAACAGCGCCGGCCTCAGCTGGGGGATGTCGATCATCGCCCTGACCGTCTGCACCAGGGCCCTGCTTATCCCGCTGACCTACAAACAGCTCAAAGGGATGCGCGCGCTGCAGGCGCTGCAGCCTCGGATCAAAGAGATCCAGGCCAAATACAAAAACGACAAACAGCGCATGCAGCAGGAGATGATGGCCTTCTACAAAGAGAACAAGGTCAACCCCTTCGCCTCCTGCATTCCCCTGGTCGCTCAGCTCCCGGTCTTCATCACCCTCTTCTCGGTCCTCCGCCACGAGCTTCCCACCGACATCGGTTGCACCGCGGGCGAATGCGGCAGCGAAGCCTCCTTTCTCTTCATTCACGACCTGACCGGGAAGGCATCCGGCGGCGAATTGATCGCCCTGCTGATCCTCTACGTCGGCACTCAGCTGATCTCGGGCATGGTGATGTCGGTCACCGCTGACAAAAGCCAGCGGACGATGATGTTCGTCCTGCCGCTGATCTTCGTTCCCTTCGTGATCAACTTCCCGGCCGGGTTGATCCTCTACTGGATCACCACGAATATCTGGACGATCGGGCAGCAGTACACGATCCAGAGGATCATTCCGGCGCCTCAGGTGGCTACCGCGGCGCAGATCGCGGCTGCGAAACCGCCTCCTCCGCCTCCCAAAAAGAAGAAGAAGCGGCGTTAAGTAGAAGGGCTGGCGGGACTAGCCCTTCGGACGCTTCTTGGCCATTCCCGGCTTGCGGGGGAGGTTCTTGGGGGTGGGACCAGTCTTGCGGATTACGTGTAGGTGGCGGTGCTTGCTGCCTGCTCGGTCTCCGACGCTGAGGATTGACTCCGAGGTCATGGCCAACGACCCCGCCGCT
>DATCBF010000212.1:0-8035 GCA_036512025.1 Solirubrobacterales bacterium | reverse complement strand
CTGCGCTGGTGACTTCGCGAGCTGCGCCGGCAAGATCCGCGCGAAGTGATCCCAGACCCCGTGCCACTGTGGATCGCCGGCCAGCTTGGCGATCTTCTCTGCTCGCCACTCCGCAGCCTCGTCGTCGCTTGCCAGCCACCTCGCCGTGTGCCAGAAGGTCGGGTCCTCCTCCAGGGCCAGGGTCGCCCCGCGCGCCATTTTGAAGCTGCGCTGGGAGGCATTCAGCGCCTGGCTGTCTCCCTCCTCGGTACGGGAGACGTCGACCATCGCCTCAGAGAAGATCGATGCCTCCGCCTGCAGGTCACGGCTGGGGGTGCGCAGGGCCATGCCGAAAAGCGGTTGGGCGACATCCAGGAAGCGAACCGTTCGCCAGCTCGGCATCAGCGCTGCCGCCGCGTCTGCCAGCTCGTCCTTAGGGTCCAAGACGATCACAGCCGTATTGGGCTCGCGGGCGCGGACCTCGGCGATCTTGGCGAGGATCGAGGTCTTGCCACCGCCCTGGACGCCGGAGACCTGAACCCCGTACTTGAAGTCCTTTCCTCGGATGCCGACGTAGTTGCCTCGCAGGTCGGTCGCGATCGCCTTGCGGACATCGGTCAGGCGCAGGACCTCTGGCGGCGTCGCCAACTGCGGCACGTTGCTGCGCTCGATCGCCACGTTCTTGGCGAATGCGGTCGGGATCTGCCAGAGGCCGGCGATCTCCAGGCTCGAGTACACGCCGTGCCACCACGAGGGAAGCGGGTTTGACTCGGCCCGCACCATGCGCTCGATGTAGAGGCGGCGTCGAAGCACCGGCCGGCGCTGGCGCAGGTGGTTCTCGCCACCCTCGGCATGTCCCTCGATCGCGCCGGCGACATGACGGGCGGCCCGATAGGACTCCGCGCCGACTCGGATCTCGCAGAAGGAGAGCGACCGAAAGACAACGGCGTCGGTGGAGGAGCGCTCCTCACGCTGCTGCACCGCGTCGGGTGCTGGGGCCTCGCGTGCTGGCTTTCGCCGCTGGACAGCGACATCGCGGGCGGCCTTCTGAAAGTGGTTCGGAACCGGCGAGATCGTGATCTGGACCAGGACGCGCTCCCCGACCTCGGCCATCACGGAGAGTAGGCCGTCGATCGCTGCCTCCTGGTAGGGCTCGGTGCTTGAAAGGCTGCGCTCCAGTGGCCGGTCGAGGGCACGGGCGAAGGGCTTTGCCTTCTTCAGGCGCACGATCTCCTTCAGCCAGGGACGAAGGGCATCGGGCGCCGTGTCGCCGAGCAGAGTCAGGGCCGCGTCCGGGTAGCGACTCGCCAGCACTCCGCGAAGCGCCTCAACGTGCCCATCGGCGCCCGGCACGGCAATCCCGAGGCGCTGCTCACGAGTTCCGCCCGGATGCACTCCGGCGATCAACTCCAGCGTGACAACCGGCGGGACGCCCTTGCAAAGGCGCACCCACCAGCGCTCGCGGGTGACGCTTCCAAGGGCCTCGATCAAGCCTGCGATCTGTGCGGGAGACGCCTCAGAGGAGCGACCCGGCGTGATCAGAACCCGCTGCATCGTGCGAGTTCGACGCGCGTGCAGCCGACTCGCGCAGATGCCAAGGGCGGCGATCGCGGCCAAGAGGAGAAGCCAACGGCAAATCGACCAGGCCTCCCCGAGGGCCCTCCCAAAGCCCGCAGACCCTGGGCCGATTCCATCCGCAGGACCCTTCCTGTTTGAGCCCTGCGGACCCACGCCTTCGAGCCTCGCCGCACCGACCGGCGTCGGTACAGCGAATCTCGCCCCTTTGCCGGCGCCCACCGTCCGGGGAGCGACCTGGCGCCCGACTTCCGCCGGCACGGCAGAGAGCGGATGATGCAGGGCAAGAACGCCGAAAGCGGCTGCCGCCAGCGCGATGGCGACCGGCGCGAGCCAGCCGATCCGACGCATCATTCCCATTACCTCAGTTCCTGATCAGCTCTCAAACTCAAGTCGAGCCCGCTTCGTTGTTGAGATCGGTTCCGCCCCCTACACGGACGGGCTCGGTGCGACGCCACCGGTCGTCGTTTTCCGGGCATGAGTCACAAGGCGCGAGCCGGCACTGCGCCCTGCGCCACTGCGGCTACAAGAGCCCGCTGGCCGCTACGTCCTCCGCTGTGGGCTCCGCCTGGCTCGACCCGAGCCGGAGTTGGACCACTCCCGTCACGGATCGCAATCCGCCGAAGAGAGAGGGCAGACGAACTCGCGAGATGGCGCTCTCCCTCGGTGTGGTCGATCGAGAATCCGAGGAGGCCGTCGGCGTGGGTGGGGTCGACGCTGATCCCGATCAGGACGACATAGGTACCGGCGATCAGCCTGCCTCCTGCCGCATCCGCGCACCGCTGACGCGGCGGCCGATCCTCAGGGGCACTCGCTCTCCGCTGTCGCTCGGTCGAACACCAGGTAGTGGCGCCCCGCGAAGTCAGGGATCTCGGGGCCGGCATCGAGCAGGCCCTGCGTCAATGCCCCCACAACGCCCCCGGCCGCACCGATCAGGCCGCTCGTGGTCCCACCGGGAGCCCCTGGAACGAGACCACCGATCGCGCCGGCGACGAAGGCTGTCCATCCCGCGCGCCCAAAGACTCGCGACCGCTTCTTTTCCGCCAAGAATCTCTGGCGGGTCTCCGCCAAAACCTCTGAGACAGCTGCCGAGAGATCGGTCCCGGGCCCCAGCTCCTCGCGCAGACGGTGGGCGTGGTCGAGGCCGAGGCTGAGCTGCGCACGCCAAGCGTCAAGCGCATCGCTGCTCTTGCGGATCGCAACGATGTCGCTCATCCCCAGTTCTTCGAGGTTCGGCACCGACGTGCGCGCAAGCTGGTGGACCCGGAGCTCGGCCTCGGGGTCCGGGGAGCCGAGAAATAGCAGTCGGGCATACAACGGCGAGGGGCAGAGCAGATCGTGATGACCGCCAAGGTGCCGTATGTCGGCAAGGCCGGACACGATGGTTTCGAAAGTGATTCGCAAGGCGGAGTCTGGCCACAGGTTTGCGACTATGCCGATGAAGGCTTCGACGGCCTCGGCCTCGGATTTCGATGCCAAATCCTCGCCGCGGCCCGACGAGGGACCTCTCAAGGCTCGGATCGCGCGCCACAGCTCTGTCAGCGGCTCGCTCGACCCATCGATACCGCTCACCGCGAGCCCACCCCATATTTCGCCGACGTCGAGGTCCAGCGCATCTCCGAGAGCGGAGTACATCGAAGCCCGCAGAGGCGCGTCCCCCCGGCGCGCCTTGCCTGAGACGAAGAATGTCTCAACGATGCCAGCCTCGAGCAAATCTTCGATCTCGACCAGCGAGACCGCGGCGGCAACGATGGACTCGCGCGAGTGGGCGCGGGCCGCGGCGGGCCCCCGATGCGAGTCCGCTGCCATGGCCAGGGGGTCTTCGAGCACCAGGCCGTGGCTGTAGAGGAGGGCCCTGACGACACCGTCGGAGAACGTGTTTTCGCCGACCTGGCGCGGATCCATCGCTGCGGAGAGATTCAGTCCAACAGATCCGGGAGCGTCGGCGAGGGAGTCAAGTCCACGCGAGAGGACCGAGGCGCGCGCATTGACCAGCGGCCAGACCTCATTTCGGGGAGCGGCCTTCTTCGGCATCGACGGCTCCGCGAGGAGCGCTTCAGCCAAATCGTCGATGGCGGCAAGGGGCAGGCGCTCTACCGCAGCGACCAGCTCGGGGCCGCCAGCCTCGCCGGTGTGAGCCCGCAACACCTGCAGTGAACTCTCCCGCACCGGGGGAGTATCGCCGTTTCTCAGTGCTTAGAGCGTGAAATGAGCACCTGCGTCGAATTGGGAACGACGATCACATATTAGGTCTTGAGGATCAAACGCCCAAGGCAGTGGATCTAGTGAATCCGTCGCGCAAAAGCGGCCAAGGGGCGGCGGGGGAAGATGAAAAGGCAGCTGCGCCCCATCGACCAGCGGGAAAACACGGACCATGCGGGCAGAACCCGCCGCAGCCGAAGCTCCGCCCTTCCGGCACGCTGTCGAAATCCAGCTACCTGATGCTGACCTGCCGAGCGCCGCTCTTGGCCGGCCCATAGGCGGAGCCTGAGGCGGCGGCGCGGAGAGCCACAGTCGACCCCCAGAGCGATCGCGGCGCCTGGACACTGACACGGGCGCTTGATCCCACCACCGGGGCCGCTCCGATCGCCAGCCAGCGCCCGGCGTGACGGGCTTCAATCTTCACCTTGATCGGCGACGCGGCAGCCAGGCCGCCATCCGGCGTGTGAACGCCAACAGTGATCTTGCCGACATGGCCGAGATGCGACACGCGCGGCAGCGCCAGGACGAGGCCATGCTTGACGAAAGCGGTGAAGCTGTACGGGCCGGCGTATTCCTCGACCGTCAGCAGGGCCATCGGCATCGTGCCGGTCTGCGGCGCGGTGAAGCCAAGCTCCCCCTTCCCCTCAGAGTTGAGGCCCTGCACCTTGAACTTCTGGCCTGGATCGAAGTTGAAATCGGTCGTGCCGGCTGGGAAGACCTCCAGATGAGTGCCCCGTTTGGCTTCCCAGTCGAGCGTGACCTGATCGCCTGCGATGACTTCGAGGTTCCAGAAGGAGCCGATCTCATAACCGCCAAGGTGCCCGGCATTTGCCGTATTGCCGAACTGCTGCTGTCCATATGGAACAAGCGGGCCAGCGGCGATTGATGTGCCGCCTTCTGCGGCGGCAGGAGACGAAGCAGCTAGGCAGCCAACCAAAACTACAAGAGCTGCGAGAGCATGCCGGTACGTCCGAGTGCGACGCCGTCCCTTCATGACCTTAGCCCCCATCTGTCATTGCTCTTCATCGTTTCTCCACGCGAACCCAAGCAGAATACATGCGCACACCTCAGAGCGAATGACACTGACACCGGGCGCAGCCTCAATCGCACACCTCTCTCTCTCTGACGATTTTCGGCTCTCAAATGTGGATAGCAAGCGGAACGTCCGGAGGCGAGCCTGCGGCCTTCGGGCTATGAGCTCGGCCTCGCAGCTCCCGACCGGCAAGGTCGAGGTGGTCCCCGTCAGTCTTACGGGAAGCGCCGTCCGCGCCCAAGTCTGAGCCTAGAATGCGACGAACCGATGAGATCACGTCACTCGGTCATAGATGTAATCGAGGAATCGTTGGGGGAGGCGCTCGACGCCGACTTCATTTCTCACCTCGACCGGCTCACTGTCGATGACTTGGAGCGCCTCAAGGCTGATTACGGCGCCTTCGCGGACGACTGTGCGGCGCTTCAGCCTGCAGCTGGCGAGTTTTGGCCAGTGAACCACCGTCTAATCCCCAAGGAGGCTTTGGAGCGCAGTCAGAAATTCGCAGACACTGCCGCTCAGAGAGCAATGAGCCAGCTGCTCTACGCGCACGGAGCTGTCGTGCCTGATCGCCTTGGCTTGTTGCTCACGCTGGCCGTCAACCCGGAACACAGCTGGTCCAAGAAGCCACAGTGGGAAACCCGTGGCGCTGCTGATCTAGGCAACTATCTCGAAGCGCTTGCCTTCCTGCGTCCATTGGTGGACGCAGGGTTGCTCATGTTGCAGCCACGAACCGTTAGAGCAATTGGATTTTTCCCTAGTAAAGACATTTTCTTCACAGATACCCACAGGAAGTTCGGGGAACCAGACCTTTCGGCCATCGAGTTCGAACTGGGTCGAGACGCTCGACGCAAGTTCGAGGAAGCCATAAAGGCCGGCGGCCTATTTACCTACGGATCGGTGCTGGGCCCCTACGACCCAAGCAAGCTATGGGAGACAACCGATGCCTTTGAGTTTCTTTTTCGGAAGTTCACGGACCTCGCCAAGGGCTTCCCAGGGCATTTGAATCTTGAGTCCCGCCAGGAGAGAGAAGTCTTTGCTTGGCTTGTTGAGCGGGAGCGCCCTACCTCGCCAGTCCATCCCGAAACCGAGAACCTCTCGATCGCGGACAGCCTGACGGCGCCCGCCCTGTCAGACCTGCAGCCCGCCGACGTAGTTGCAATGCATCAAAGCGACGCGTGGTCGGAGTATCGCTTGGCCTTACGCCGTGGCCTGGATCGAGTCAGCGGGCTTGACGATCTATCGAGAGAGGAGGCACTCGCCGTAGTGCGAGAAGAGATGCGGGTCATAGAACAGTCAGCGACCAGAACCAACAGGCGCAGTCGATTTGTCGAGGCGCGCGCAAATGCAGGCAGGGACCTGGTGATCGGAGCCGTGGTCGCAGCCGGAGCTGCGCCAATTATCGGGCCGTCGAGCGCAGCAGTAGGCCTCACCATGGGAACGGCGCGCACCGCGAGCGCCTTGCTTTGGTCGTGGTTTCGCTCGGGAGACGAAGAAGACGAACGCGCAATAGCTCGCTGCTTTGGTGCATTGGGTTGACACCCAGCGTGTTTTGCAGCCGTCAACCCTCCGAGAGAAAATGCGTATCGCGCGTGGCATCCCAGAGCGACCATCGCGGTCTCGTTCTCCTAAAAGCTTCCGAGCATTCACATCGCCAGTGGGACGCAATCCTGGCACTGGCTGGTCAGGGCCGGGTATCGCGGGCCTTTTCGAGCTCAACTTGGTCCATGAGCTCCTGAAGACGCCGGTTGCTTGGCGGGACCTGAATCCGTACGTAACCCGCCTTCGAATCGTCGCTACTTCTACTTAGGAGCGCTCCGCCACCGCGCTGGATCAAGTAGATCTCTGCAGCCCTTAGCGCCTGAAGACGCGTGTCGTATATCCCGAAATGACGCGTCTTCCCGATGAATACAACCCATTGACCTAACTCATCAGGCTCCACCCTTGCCTTCGCTCGGCGCCGCCCACCTCGTCCAGTCCTGAGGGATGAATGACCCGCGTCTGCCCTCTTGGACTTGAACTTGCCTCGGCTTGCATCGGATTTCTCGCCGCGCATTGCCGGCGAGGTTCGCCTGGATCTGGATTTGCTGCCCGACTCGATCTTCTCCGAGAGCGGCTTGACCTCCCCCGGACTGGCATCCGCCTTTCTCGCCCGTGCCTCTAGGTTCCGTAACTGCTGCACCGCAAGCGCCTCGACACTAGCTTTGTCTAAATGTGCGTCCGCCAGCCGCCGCCGCTCGCGGACGGTCAAGGCAAGGCGCCTGGGAAAAAGCTCGCTCAACGCGAAGCGGAACAAGCCGACGACAAGCAACCCAACCACCACAAGCAAACCGCCCCAGGCCAAAGGATGGCTCACGTCAATCAAAGACAAAGGCAAGCCAGCGACGGCGACAGCAATAACTCCGCAGAGGACCCAGAGAAGCAAAGAGCCATCCAGCGATCGATACTCATCGACAAGCGGCTTACTGAGGAAGTTAGCTAGCCAGGATGCACGAAGAGCCTCTCCCACACGAGGCTTTGCCTCCCTAGCCGCGTCCAGAGTTCGCAGCTCCAAAATGACGAGCGGCGCCATCGCGAGCGGAGCAACGTAGAAGGCCCAGAAAGGCGCGCGCAGCACCAGCAGGACCAGCCCGACCACACCGCCCATCAGGAGCAAGAGCAGGAAGAACCGGCCAGAGGGCGCGGGATAGCGAGCCTCTTCCGACTGCATCGTCTTTTCAGAGTAGGACACTCGCGTCATGACTTCATGATCTCGCCAGGACCGCGATGGAGCAAATCATCAGGAGGAAGCCGAATGCGCAGCCCATCGCCCCTCCCAGAGCGGTCCAGTAAGCCCTTTCCTCGGGCGACTTATGTTCGAGGACCGCAGCGAAGTTTCCGATCATCGCGCCGATCCCAGAGGAGGTCAACCAGACAGCTGCGACGGCGGCGCTTTCGAGGACAACGTTCGCATACGGCAGAGGCAAGCTCAAGCAACACCCAGGCCAGCCCGAGCGAACCCGCCGCCGCAGCTAGCTGCGCGTTCTTTCTCCACTCCCCGTTCAATCCTTCCTCGTTGCCTGCGCCTCTCCCGCGGTACAGCCTATCTCGTGGCTGGCGGCCACACAGGCCCTGTAGCGGTCCAGCAGACCTCGGCTTCTGCTTGCTTCGTCCCCTTGTGGAGCTCTCGACGACCGGCTCAGACTAGGCCGCGGTGGCCTCGCGCAGCTGTGCCATTGTCGGATGCCATCTGGGCAGCTTAGGGAGGTA